>CBIGQT010000215.1:0-5639 GCA_966191655.1 uncultured Ginsengibacter sp. | reverse complement strand
CCAAACGCAGAAACGGCTTTTTTTGCAATAAAAAAGGCAGCTGTTCGCTGCCTGGTAATAATATTTGGGAATCGGTAATTTTATCTTTTCTTTAATGCAGACAGGTAATTTTCAAGCGCCGAAACCATACTGGGCATTTTGGGTTGTGGCGCAATAATATCCGGAGTAAGGCCTGCTGCTAAAACAGCTTTGCGGGTATTATCGCCAAAAGCGCCGAATAAGGTACCATTTTTTACAAAGCGCGGGCAATTTTCCACAAAGCTTCTAACCCCGAGAGGAGTGAAAAAACAAATAATATCATAATGATGTTTTTCCAGGACTTCTTTTACGTCATTTGAAATGATCTGGTATAATACCGGTATAGCATACTCGCAGTTATTTTCAATAAGCCAGTTGGTTATTTCGCTATCGAACGAGTGTGAACAGGGATATAAAAATTTCTCAAGTTCTTTATGTTTATTGATAACATCAAAAAGGCTTTTATTGGTTCCATCAGCGCCATAAAAAACTTTTCGCTTCCGGTACAAAATAAATTTTTGAAGATACAACGCTACTGCTTCAGTAATACAAAAATATTTTGTGTTTTGCGATATGGTTATTTTTAACTCTTCACATGTTCTGAAAAAATGATCAATAGCGTTACGGCTTGTAAATATTACGGCAGAATAAGCGGCAATTTCAATTTTTTGTTTACGGAATTCTTTCGCAGCAATAGGTTCAACTCTTATAAAGGGTTGAAAATTGAGGTTTACATTATATTTTTTGGCCATTTCAAAGTAAGGAGATTTCTCCCCTTCCGGCCTTGCCTGAGTAATTAGAATGTTTTCGATTTGTTTCAAAGTTTTAGGCTCTTGTAAATCAGTTTTCATATCCATAGTAATCGGGCAGCTGTTGTGCAAAGTTACATTTTTTTGTTAGAATACAACCACGCTTATAAGCAAATTATCATTATACATTTCTTAAAATTCAATCTTACACGATATAATCCACTATTAATTTATACGATATAAGAATGGGCAGAATTTCTACGGCAGTTACATAAATAACAAAATGCAGGGGCTCAAGAGGAAACCGATACTCCAAAACGCTATAGGTTTTTACATACCTTGATAAGAAAAATAAGACTATCATAAACAGGGAGAAGATAACAATAAGGTTTGTCCAAACAGGTGTGGAAAATGCCAGTAGAATTGTAAATGGAACTAAAATAATTCCGGTGATTTTATTAACAAGAAATATAACAAAAATATAGCTATCAGCAGCCTGCTGCATTCCGCTCATCCATCCTATAAACTTAAGAATACAATATTTTATAAAATAAAGTGCGCCTACTCCTGCTATGCAAAAAGGCAACAATAAATGATTGTTAATAAGCCGGGGTGGCTGATAGTGTTTAAAAAGTAACCAAATATAAAATCCAATACTTATCGCAAAGAAAATATTAAGAATAAACGACGGAAGTTTTGCCTGCAAAAGCTGATCCGTCAGCTGGGTTTGACGTATGGATGTATTAAAAAATACTCTGAAAAGATCATTAAAATATTTATTATAAAATGTTTTAAATATGCCAAGAATAAGAACGACTACGCACAATGCATAAAAGATGAATTCTTTTCCTTTGGCTTGTTTCTTCTGAGCAATGAAATAAATTGACGGCTCATTTACATTAATGAATTTACCAGACAAAAGCAATGAATCAACAACAGAATGATAAGAGGGAAACACCGGTTTTCGAAGCACCGTTAGTGAATCAATATTTATTACGGAAGTATCTTTTATTGCAATAACCGGCTTAAGCGGCTTTATTACCTGATGAGCTGGTCTTTTAAGGGAATCCGGTTTAAGCGGAGCCGGGCTTTTTATGGTAATTGCTGAGTCGGTTCGGTTGGGCTTTAAACTATCAATTTGTTGTTGAGAATACACATGACTGCATAAAAAAAACAGCAAAAAAATAATGATAAAGTGCCGGCTCATTTTCATTTTTAATTCTTCAAAAATAGTTGATATAACCAAAGTGTATCTTAGAAGCATTGCGAATATCAAATTTACTATCATTCCTTTTTCCTATTGCATAACTAAGATTTAATAAACCAAATTTCGTTTCAAACGAAAGCCCTACTCCTGCGCTTATAAAGTTGTTGGAATATTCAGTGGTGCTATAGTGTGTTTTAGTAAAGCCTACATCGGTAAAACCAAAGAAATTGGAATTAATTCCGGAGAGATACCTGTATTCAGCGGTAAAGACTGCATATTGATTTGCATAAATACTTTCTTCATCGAAGCCACGGAGCAATTTATAACCTCCTATCCGGAACAATTCATTTTGAAATGGCTGGGGAGTTTGATACCAACCTATATTTGCCGCGGTTCTCAATGTGCTGCTTTTGCCTAAAGGTGTGTAATGAGCCGCCCCCGCGATTAACCGTAACCGGTATGATTTTAATTTTATTGAATCATATAATGAATTAAAGTCGAATGAAGGATCTGATGGGTCTTTAAGATTGATAATATCGCTGTTCTTCGTAATTGTTTTTGTGCCGGCGGTTCCTGTTATCGCCAGCTCATTTCCCGTTCTTGGGTTGAGCCGGTAATTAGTATTTACAAAATTGTAATTAATTCCTAAGTTTCCGGAACCGACATCAATATTGGGCGGCAATTGCTTTGTAATTAAAATATTATTGGTATCAACACCGCCTGAAAGCAGGTTGTTCTGCTCATTCTGATAAAAAACTTTACCGGATTGATTGGCAGATAAAATGTACTGAATTCCGATGATGGCATTTAGTTGCAAATAAGATGAATCTCTTTTAACTAAATCAAAAGAAAGATCAATACCAAATGACGAATTAAAAATATAAGGTTGACTGTATGCCAGGTTTAATCGCGGCGATTGCGGTTGAAGTTGTTGCCAGTTAACTAAAATATTTTCGCCCTGGCCAAGTGAATTTTTTAGATTAAGATGCACATCGCCTGTTACCTGTGTTTTACCTGTTGCTGTACTCGCAGGCAAAAAACCAACCAATACATTGATTTCGCTGCTAGGCTTCGGTTGCAGATATAAATTAAGAACAGAGCCGCTTCCCAACATCGTTACATCCCACGGTTGTTGCTCGTGCAAATAGGGCAATTGGGCCAGGCGATAGCTTATTTTTTGCAACTTTTGATTGTTGTAAATGCTTCCATTGCTAATTTCAGTATAATGCTGAAGAAATGAATTTTTAATTTTTGCTTTACCAATAACCCTGATGCTGTCAATATGATACAACGGACCATTTTTAACTTCAAGGTCTCCTTTAATTTTGTTGCTATCTATTTCAACATTGTTTAATGAAACTTCCGCAAAAGGATAACCATTATTTTCATAGTAGCTCAAAATTTTTTCTTTCTGCTGTTGCAAAGTTGCAAAATCAATTGTTTTATTTTTAAATTGTTTCGAATTCCACCCGGTAAATTCCAATAAGTTTTCATCAACACTGTCTGTATTTATTTGCACCCATTTGTATTGTTCGCCTAAATACAAATTTACATTTGCCTGCGTTGAATCATAAATAACAGAATCTATTGAAGTGGCAGGAAACCCTTTGGACATAAGCGTTGCAGGTAATGTATTCAAGTAAATAGTGGCAAATTCTTTTCCTTCAAAAGATGTTTTAAGGCCGAGTTGCGCTACTTTATACGAAGTATCTTTGCCTGACAAAATATAGTTTACAATGTATTTTTTTTGTGAAAAAACGTTTGAAACAAGCAGGAATATTAATGATGCAATAAGAAACAAAACACGGCTGAAATATTTTATTGTTGCTACTTTCATGTTAATCATTCAAATCTAAAATGAAATATTGAAAACCTTGCCTGAATGATGTAACAGGCATGTAAAACAATTTAAAAAATTGGCAGGCATTTATATTCATATTCCATTTTGCAAACAGGCATGCTTTTATTGCAATTTTCATTTCTCTACTTCATTATATTTAAAAGATGAGATGATAGCTGCTTTAATTAAAGAGATAAATATTTCATCTTCTATAAACGATAAAAGCGAAACAGAAATTATAGAGACAATATATTTTGGGGGCGGAACACCTAGTCTGTTGGATAATGATGATATAACAAGTCTGTTAACTACTATAAAAAATAAATATATTATAAATAATGAAGTCGAAATTACGCTGGAAGCCAATCCCGACGATATAAGCAAAGAAAAATTAACCGCGTGGAAAGAATCGGGAATAAACAGGTTGAGCATCGGCATTCAATCTTTTAAAGAAAAAGATTTGGAATGGATGAACAGGGCGCACAACAACAGGCAGGCATTCGAAAGTATCTCATTGGCAAAAGATGCAGGCGTTAATAATTTTTCCGTCGATCTTATTTATGGTACACCCGGACTTACTGATGAAGAATGGAGATTGAATGTTGATTATATTATAAAAAACGATATTCCTCACATTGCCTGTTATGCATTAACGGTAGAACCAAAAACTGCATTACAAAAAATGATTGCTTTAAAGAAGAAAACTGATATTAATACAGAACAGCAGGCCCGGCAATTTTTATTGCTGATGCAATGGATGAAACAAGCCGGGTATGAGCATTATGAAATTTCAAATTTTGCAAAGCCGGGTTATCGCAGCAAACATAACAGCAGCTATTGGCAGGGGAAAAAATATATTGGAATCGGGCCTTCTGCACATTCTTATGATGGCGAATGCAGAAGATGGAATATTGCTAATAATGCATTGTATATTCAATCAATAAAAAATAATATCATTCCTTTTGAAGAAGAAAAGCTTACTAACGTTGATCGGTTAAACGAATATATTATGACTTCACTTCGTACAGTAGAAGGCCTTGACCTGGATGTAATCGAAAAAAAATTTTCAACTAATGAGAGGAATCGGATTGAGGCTGCGGCAAAAAAATATATTTTAAATGAAAGGATATTTTTGGTTAACGAAAAATTAGTGCTTAGTGATGAAGGAAAATTATTCGCAGATGGAATTGCTGCAGATTTATTTTCTTAGGCATTCCTATGTGTTAAGACCACAAAAATGTTTTGAAGCTTTATTTCTTTGCTGACTTTCGTAAATGCAGCTTATTTGGGTGGCTTTGCGAAATAGATTAGATTAGAGTTTCGAAGAAATACGAGTTGGATGCAATTGTGTTTGACACCCTAAAATTTATGAGAAGGACATTTATAATTCTTGCTTGTATTACATTTTCTTATTTGGCACATGGACAAAATCTGCCAGGAAGGGAAGCGACACAAAAGGAACAAGAACTCTCGGACAGAAGTCATGATTGTGCCAGAGTAAAATCAATACCACTAACTGAAAGACTAAAACTTTATCCGTTTAATAAAGCGACGCAAATTCAACTCGTTTCGTTCAAAAGTAGCTATGACACGGTAGTTGGCGAGTATTATAAAGACAGCCTTCCTCGCATAAATGACACGGTTTGTTATTCAAAACTATTTGAGGTAAAAACTTTGATTTCCTCACAAGTTGACACTCTCACAGACCTAATTTACAATTATGGCTTTAAGTTTAAATACAAGCCAAAAGGAAAAGTGTATTTCATCGTTTCAATGTTGCAATGTTATAATCCAAGAAACGCAATATTATTTTTGGACAAAGAAA
>CBIGQT010000214.1:0-5668 GCA_966191655.1 uncultured Ginsengibacter sp. | reverse complement strand
AATATTCTTACAGAATAATGCTGGCTTTGCTCAAATGCGATCCTGGTACCGTTTCCACCAGTTATTTTCATGTATTTAAAAGGTTGTTGCAATATTTTGTGGTAGTTCCAGTAAATGTCAGATTTATCAACCTTATCATATTCTTTTTTTAAAATGATGTTGGAAGATAGCAATGCGCCTATCAATATAACTGCCAGCGCCAGTAAAACCTTTGAAGTAAATTTCATAACTTATTTTTTAAAATTGTCTTTTACAAATTGATCAAACATTGTTTTGATTTCTTTAAAATCCATATTCAAGAGATAAACATTCCTCATAAAAACAGGCAGTTCATTTTCTATAAATTGCTCCCGCCGAAAATTCAGTATCCGTTCCATGGCATCATCTTCAGTAAAATATCCCACGCCTCTTTTATTGGTGATGATATCCCGCTGCTGTAAAAAATCATAAGCCCTTTGTACCGTATTGGGGTTTACTTCCATGTTCACAGCAAGGTCTCTTATACTGATGATCTTTTCACCCAGCTTCCATTTTTTTAATAAAATCTGTTCGCAGACGTATTCTGCTATTTGTATATAAATTGCCGGGTTCTCTTTAAACTCCATTCATATAATTTAAAATTCTTTTTCACGTAAACGGGTAAACGAAAGTATCCACAATATGCCTGGGATAACAAACCAAATGCAATAGGTAAAAATTTTGCCAACAACATCAGGCAGTTCAATAATGCCTTCCTGTTTTCCAATAGGTATGGCTACGTAATTGAAGGCACCGGCCTCGTTAAAGTTTCCGAAGAACAACTTAGCCATTAACCAGTTTAATCCTACAATACCAACTACTAAAACACATATACTTATTGCGGATTTAATAAAAGGTATTTTATTAAAATACAGCGAACCAACCAACATAGTGCCCGTGAAGAAAAAGAATGTCTGGTAAGTTTTCCAGGCAAGGATGCTATTAAAACTAAAAATATAAACTGACTCATACTGCTCTTTGTAAAACGGTGACGATATATCTAAACTTCTGTGATAGAGCGATACAAAAGTGGCATCCATTATTCTGTAAAAAATTAAAAATATCGCGGGGTATAAAACGCAGGCTATTAAAATACCACAAAGCCATTTTTCAAAATTGGAGACCGGCAACGTCAGAAAGGAAGAGCCCATAGCATTGGAAGAAAAATATCCAAATACCATTGAAGACAAAAGACAACTTCCAATGGGAAGCCCATAGTTGAAAGACAGGTTTTGTGCGCTTCCAAATCCGGCGAATATTTTTACAACATAATAAAGTATGAAAACAAGCATAAGTTGTAAGCCGGTGAATCCAAACATGCGTACCGGCCTTTCCAGCAAAGTTTTTTTCATTAACCTACCAAATCGTTTTATATTAAATGTATTATTCACGGTGGATTTTTTAAAATTCTTTCTCACGTAAGCGGGTAAATGCTAACAGCCAGAAGGTTGCGGGCATCACATATAAAAAAGAGTACCTGCATATTTTGGCAATGCCAACCGGCAATTCAATAGAACCAACGTCATTGCCCAGGGGTATTGCGACGTGATTAAACGGTGCCGCATCGTCAATGTTCCCAAAAAGTAAAGTGGCAAATAACCAGTTTGTTCCAAAGATCACCAGGCAAATAATACACAGAGCAATTGCTGTTTTTATAACCGATACTTTATTAAAATACAGTGATCCAAGGAGCATAGCGCCTGTATAAATAAAGAACATTATATACACATTGCGGGCAATAATGCCGCCCAGGTCAAATGTATATACTGATTCGTACGCTTGTTTATAAAAAGGCGAGGCGGGGTCAAGACTGTTATGATACAGAGCCACAAAAGCAGTATCAATACCATAGTAAAAAATTAAAAAGAGGATGGGATAAAAAACACCTGCAATCAAAATACCACACAGCCATTTTTCAAAATGAGAAGCCGGTAGTGTAAGAAAAGATGACCCGTTGGCGTTAGATGAAAAATACCCGAACACAAAGGAGCCCAGAAAAAAACTGCCACCAACAAGCCCCACCACAAACGATATCCGCTGCGCCATATCAAATCCGCCCAATGCTTTTATTAAGACATATAAGATTAACACTACCGTTAATGAGAGCCCTGGAAATCCAATCATTTGCATTGGCTTTTCGAGAAATGTTTTCCTGAGGATCAACCTAAATCTTTTTATGCTGAAGATATTGTTCACATGAATTTATTGAAGATTAAAAATTGATTTGGCAACCGAAGGGTTTTCAGTAACGGCATTAAATAAGTGCTCAAGGTTTATTTTAGAATCCTCATGTCCGGTATTCTCAATTACTATCGCATGGCCTTTCAGTGAATCTTCAGCGTATAATACTTTGCCTGTTGAAGGGATGTCGCTTACCGATTTAAAGCAAAGTTTGTCAGCTATCTCGGGTATAGAGGCATTTAAAAGCAGTTCACCGTTATCTACTATAATAACACGATCAATAAGGTTATCCAGGTCACGTATCTGGTGAGTAGAAATAAAGATGATCTTATCATCGGTAAATACACCTGATATTAATTTGCGAAACTTTATTTTAGAAGGAATATCAAGACCGTTAGTGGGCTCATCCAGCAATAAAACCTTTGTATTACAGGCAAGAGCAAAAGCAATAATGAATTTTTTTTGCTGCCCGAAAGACAATGTGTTCAGCTTTCCTTTATCATGTACATCTAATTGCTCCAGGTAATTGTGAAATTGTTCTTCGTTGAATAAAGGATAAAAAGGTGCAAACAAGTTTTTATATCTTTCAATTGTTAAGGAAGGCACATACACTTCTTCAGGAATAAAATAAATTGTCTCCAAAAAAGATGGCCATCTTTTTTTAGGCGTATAACCATTCACAGAAATATTGCCTTGCTTAGGAAACAGCAAACCCATAAAGTTCTTCAGCAATGTAGATTTACCGGCGCCGTTTTTACCAAGCAGGCCATATATACTTCCCACATCAAGTTTTAGATTCAGATTTTTGTAAAGAAGCTTTCTTTTTTTATAACCAAAAGATAAGTTTTGAACTTCTATCATTAGTGTATTAGTTAAGTAGTACACCGCAAAGATAATTTTTTATTTATCACCGGCAAATATTATTTATACCGTATTGGAAAGCTGGCCGGGTCGTGTTATTGCATCACCGGTTGCATTTTATTTTTTACATAACTGGTTACAGCAATATGATTACAGAATTACTATAAACCTGGTTGTATTTATTATGACCGGGATATCGGCCATTGTAATAACGATCATTACTATCAGTTTCCAGGCAATAAAAGCAGCGATTGCAAATCCGGTGAAATCGTTGCGAACTGAATAGATGGATGAACAAGTGAAAAGCCTGCCTGCCATGCATTTAGCAGGTAAACCGGTAGTCAGATTTGAGAACGGAATAAGAATAGATACTAACTGTCAAGTACAAACGCAAAAATTATAACGATGTTAAAAAATCATTTCAAAACTGCGTGGCGCAATTTAAAAAATCATAAAGAAATGACCACCGAGCATCATTATGCACCGGACCGCTGAAACGGCCGGTGATGGATATTATTGACGGTTGTTGTAAAGCAATGACTACAATCATATGAAACCACCTTCACGGTCATTTGAATTTGAATATTGTAACCTGATTTTTACATCATATAACCATATAACCATGTGTGCAATTTCACTGCACACAGGAACTCTATTAATTGCAGGTGATCGTTCTTTATCAAATAAATTAAGTAGAACAAATCTATAATTATAGAATCTGAAAAGTAGCGGAGCAATAGAACTGAATCATAAACATTGGTTGCATTATCGCATTAAATCATGAACAAAGTATTATCTAACTATCTTTTTATATACAGCTCACTTCGCAAAGGGTTTCACAACGCGTCGTATAATTATATTACCCGATACTTCAGCTTTGTTTCTATGGCAAAAGTGAGAGGCGTGGAGAAAAATATAAATGGAAAGCTTTTTGGAACTCCCGGTGGTAGTGATTCTTACATCAACGGAGAATTGTATAAACTGAATGATGAACACGATTTTTCATTTGTATTAGGACAACTGGACGACTATGAGGGTCTCGATGTTGAAGAAGGAGAGGTACCCATGTACCGGCGTGAATTAACCAGTGTGTATAAAGATGATGGTGAAGTTACCAATGCATGGATATACTGGTATAATAGAACATAGACCCAACGCCGCATCAAGGCATTTAATATAAGGGCCAATTTATTAGTTAAAACCTGCACAACAAAAGGTCTTGCTGATCCGCGTACGGTAGCCAATAAGACGGGCATCTCAAAATTTAATATGCATATCATAAAAACCGGCAATAAACATGCAGGACATTTCAAAAGAAATAGTTGAATTCAAGCAATTGCAGCAAAATTTCGCCGCTCAATTTAAATCTGTTTTTCCGGACAGGATGGCGGCAAAAACGGTTGTTATTGTTCCAAGCATTACTCTCGACCAGGATATCCTCGCTAAGATTGATGGCGTTATTCACTATGAAGAAAGAATGCTTTGCCTTCTGTTGCTTTTGCGAATGCCGAATACCCATGTGATATATGTTACGAGCACACCCGTTCACAATATTATTATGGACTATTATTTACACTTGTTACCGGGCATAACAAATTATCATGCAAGGCAGCGTTTAAAAACCCTTGCGTGTTTTGATACCTCTTCAAAATCACTTACACAAAAAATTCTTGATCGCCCCAGGTTAATTGAGCGAATCCGTAAAAGCATTCCGCCGGGACATGTATCACATCTTGCATGCTTCAATGTAACTGCGGCGGAGCGTTCTCTCGCAGTAAGACTCAACATGCCTGTCTATGGCTGCGATCCCGATTTGCTCTATCTCGGAACCAAAAATTTCAGCAGGAAAATATTTAAAGAATGTAATATTGAAACCCCGCCTGGCTTTGAAGATTGCAACACGGAAGAGGATGTTATTAATTCTCTATACAAACTGAAAATTACTTTCCCGGAACTTACCAGGGCCGTGGTGAAGCTCAATGATGGATTTTCAGGCGAAGGCAATGCGGTTTTTTGTTTTGTTGGCGCACCACAGAATAACGATTTACTATCATGGATAAAAGAAGTACTTCCGCACCGGTTGCAAATTGTTGCCCGTTATTTAATGTATGAAAGCTTCATGGAAAAGTTTCGGCAAATGGGTGGAATCGTGGAAGCTTTTATTGATGGAGAACAGAAAGCATTTCCTTCTGTGCAGTGCCGCATAACGCCGTTAGGAGAAGCGGATGTTATTTCTACTCATGACCAGGTTATAGGTGGCGAAATCGGGCACGTGTTTCTCGGAGCGCATTTCCCGGCGGATGAAGAATATGCAATCAGCATTGGAGAAATTGGAAGGCGCATCACTGAAAGGCTGCGAAGCTACGGCGTGCTTGGAAGATTTTCAATTGACTTTATCTCGGTGAAGGAAGGTAATGCGTGGAAACATTTCGCAATAGAAATAAATTTACGAAAGGGCGGTACTACCCATCCCTACCTTATGTTACAATATTTAACCGATGGTAATTATGATTCATCAAAAGGTATCTACCTCACCGCATCAGGCCAGCAGCGATTTTATTTTTTTTCTGATAACCTTGAATGGATTTCCTATATAATACTTTTAATA
>CBIGQT010000213.1:0-5699 GCA_966191655.1 uncultured Ginsengibacter sp. | reverse complement strand
GTATGCAGTATCATATTTAAAAGTCGGGCCTTCGCCGGCTCTGCCGGTGGTTCTGTCATCTCCTCTTACCACTCCCTTTATTTCATCATGAAGAACTCCCTCCTGCGTGTGAATGGTATCGGAGATGGCAATTAAATTTCTGTCAATCGTGTCTGTTTGTAATTGTAAATTTTTCTTCTGAAGTTGATAGACGTTTTCAATGCTGTCTACTTTTGCATGCGCCACTTCATCCATGTTTACATCGATACTTTCATGAAAATAAAGTAATACCAACGGATGGGCTACAGCTATACCTACAAATGCTGAAAAAACAACACGTGATAAAAATGTAAGCGAGCTGATATCTTTTAATACAGAACCCTTCTTGCGAAATGTAGAGATAATAAATCTGTCGAAAATAAAAACAATACACGCCCATACGATTCCCGCAAGAATATATAGGTAAGGATTTTTTACAAATGTGGAAATTGCATACGTCATAGAAAATAACCCGAGCGCTGCGGGAACCAAAACAAGAGCGCCAAATCCGGCGTGTTTAATGTGTTCAGAACGGGGACACTCTTTAAGAATATCTTCATCGGAGCCTGCGCAACCAATTAAAAAGCGGTATAAGATTGATTTCAAAAGATTGATTTTTTGGTTGTAGTAAAAATCGTTTACATATTACTGTTAGTATCATGCAAATTAATTTTACATGATTTAAAAATGTAATAATTCGTCTTTTAAGGTTGAATAGTTGAAGGAAAAACAGGATTCAAATGTATAAATAAAGATTTGAGATGTCAATGGCATTAACAGAACTTTTGTATTTAATCCGGAATGAATGTAATAACAATTGCAGGCGATACTTCATTTTTATGTTAGTTTTTTTATTTAATATTTATCTAAATCAAATATATCCTCATCATATATTTGTAAAATGTTATCAGTAAGCCACCGGGGTAAAATAATGCCGGCATCTCCAATTCGCAAATTGGTTCCATATGCTGAGATTGCTAAAAGCAAAGGGATAAAGATTTATCATTTGAACATTGGACAACCAGATATTGAAACTCCCAAAGAAATTCTGGATGCAGTGCGCAATTCAAATTTTAAGATTTTAGAATATAGTCATAGTGCAGGGAATGAAAGCTATCGCAAAAAACTGGTTGAATATTATCATTCGGTTAATATCAATGTAAGTTACCAGGATATTATTATAACGACAGGTGGAAGCGAAGCGATTTTATTCGGATTTATGAGTTGTCTTGACGCCGGAGATGAGGTAATAATTCCTGAGCCTTTCTACGCAAATTATAATGGTTTTGCTGTGGCCGCAGATGTGATAGTAAAACCAATTACTTCCTCTATTGAAACAGGTTTTGCTTTACCACCAATAGAGGAATTTGAAAAAGTAATTACCAACAAGACTAAGGCAATAGTCATTTGCAATCCTAATAATCCAACCGGTTATTTATATAGCAGGGAGGAAATGGAAGTTTTGAAATCCATTATTTTAAAGCACAATCTTTATTTATTTTCAGATGAAGCTTACCGCGAATTTTGTTATGAGGGAGAACATTTTAGCGCAATGCAACTTGATGGCGCCGAAGAAAATGTTGTAATGATGGATACAATAAGTAAAAGATACAGCGCCTGCGGAGCAAGAATAGGAGCCTTGGTAACAAAAAATAAAAAGGTAATAGAAACAGTTTTAAAATTTGCGCAGGCGAGATTAAGCCCACCGGCCTTTGGGCAAATTATAGGTGAGGCAGCGGTTAATCTTCCCGCTGATTATTTTAAAGAAACAAAGGCAGAATACAAATTACGCAGAGACATTATAGTTAAAAGACTAAATAACATTCCCGGAGTATTTTGTCCCAAACCAGGAGGAGCATTTTATGCAATGGCTTCTTTACCAATTGATGATGCAGATAGATTTTGCCAATGGCTGCTTGAGTCATTTAGCAATAATGGCGCCACTGTTATGCTTGCGCCGGCTACAGGCTTTTATGGCACCCCGGAGCTTGGGAAAAAGGAAGTCAGGCTTGCTTATGTATTAAATAGTGAATCTATAAACGAGGCCATGGATTGCCTGGAAAAAGCGCTTGAAATTTATCCGGGAAGAACATCTTATTAAAATAACATTTCCACATTTATTTCCATCTTGTTCATTTTGGGTAATACATTATCTTTGCCGCCCAAAATGTCGGGGTAGCTCAGCTGGTTAGAGCATCGGATTCATAACCCGAAGGTCGGCAGTTCAAGTCTGCTCCCCGATACTAAGCCCTCTGGAGATTTCAAAGGGTTTTTTTATTTGATAGTTATTTTTATTGAACTTTTGCTCTAATAAGATTACCTCTTTAAACTCTTTCCCGCTGAGGATTCCGTTATCGTATTAATGTTACGCTTCCCTTTTGAAATATAACCTTATCCTGGTAATCTATTCCTTCAACTATCCATACATATACATCACTATCCTGTGGCTTGCCTTTAAAAGTTCCATCCCATCCCCGGTTTTGAATAGAAGTTGAAAATATTAGTTGTCCATCTCTGTTGTACACTCTGAAATATTTTAAAGATTTCATGCCAATAGGTATTGGCCTGAAAAAATCGTTTATTCCATCACCGTTAGGTGTAAACGCATTCGGAACATATAGCCCGGGATCTATTTTATAAACTGTTACATAAATTGTATCGGTAGCCGAGCAACCTGCAGCGCTTTCTACTCTTAAAATATACTGCTGACTTTCGGATAATATAGCAATAGGATTAGCAATATCGGGGTTGTTTAATCCTGTTGAAGGACTCCATGTAAAAGTTTCTGCACCGGTACCACTAAGCTGCAAAGGCTGGTTTACAACAATGTTAGTATCCCGCGGCCCTGCATCAGCAACTATTTTTTCAACCTGAACAAGAACGGAACTAAATGAAGGCTTTGGGCAACCCAATATATCTGTTACAGCAACTGTGTATCGTATAGATTGAGGCGGTGTCGCGATAGGATCAGGAATAGACGAGTTATTTAAAAAAGCAGTTGGAGACCAAAGATATGCTGCTCCGCCGGATGCATGCAGTTGAACGCTTGTGGGGAAACAAATGGTAGTATCCAAACCTGCATTTGCAGAGGGATACGGAACAACAAGAATGTTGACATCATCTGCTGCATTACAGTTACCAATACTTGCCACGACATGAAATGTGGTATTAGTTAAAGGAGCCGCCAACGGATTTTTCAATGTATTGTCGTTGAGAACCGCTGCCGGTGTCCATAAATAATGTAATCCGTCACCTGTCGGGTTCAGTCTAACAGAATCGGTCTGGCAAATGGTAGAATCATTTCCCGCATTTAATGTAACCTTATCAACCACATTTACCACCACCTGCTCTGTGGCAAAACATCCGGGTGCTTCAGTTAGAGTTGCCGAATAGGTTGTGGTTACTTTTGGAGCTACGAGAGGATTGAAGCTTATTTGATTATTAATATTGTAATTGGGTGTCCAAAATATTGTACCGGTTCCCGTTGCCATTAGTTGTAATGTATCTATTGAACAAATTAATGTATCGTGGGTTATATCAAATACCGGTTTATCTATAATCGCAATCGTATCCGAAATATATTTCGAGCAGCCCTTATCGTTAGCTACCAGCAATTGAATTGAATAATCACCAACGGCGGGGTAAACGTAAGAAGGGTTTTTTACGTGAGAAGTATCATTTGTTGCCGCGGGGTTACCAAAATCCCAACGCCACGAGCTTACGGTACCATAAGTTGATTTAGTGGTATCGGTAAATTGAATAGCTGTATTAACACACCGGCCGGTAGTTTTAAATCCGGGAAAAAAGCCGGGGTATACTTCTCGTATTTGAGTGGCAGAGTCCGTACATTGCTGACCACGGTTGATAACTAATTTATAAACAAACGATCCGGTGTCGGTATATACGTGGGTGGGTGTTTTTAGTGTTGAAGTATCTGCGGTTCCGCTTGCAGGATCTCCAAATTCCCAATAAAAAGTTTGATTTTGAGGTGAGTTGTTATCGTTAGCAAAATCAACTGAAAAGCCATCACAACTTACCGGTTTTGGATCTAATTCCACTCCTGCAAAATCACAATCAGTAACATTTACAATAAAATCCTTTCTGTGTTCGGCTACGAAAACTCCATTTCTATAAGAGCTAACGGCAACGCATACCACATATCTTCCCACATCCGGAGCAATGCCGCTGATAATGCCTGTTTGAGGATCAATAGTGGCATTATTACCCAGGGGCTCGTCAGAATTATATCCATTAATATAATTCACAGAACCATAAGATGGAGGACTAGGATTTATATTAGCGGAACTTTGTGTTGTTCCTCCATTATAAGCAGGTGCAAAAGAATATACAAGCGAATCTCCATCTTCGTCAGTAGCATCATATTGTAAACTAAAATGCTTTAATCTGCAAATTGCGTCTACACTTGTTGCAAATTGTGGGGAGTTGTCGTGTACGGGAGGAATTGAACAACTATAAGTTGATCCTGTACCACCTCCGGTACCGGCATCGTTAAAAACATTTTCTAAGGGGTGGACCCGGCAGCATGTTTGATAAGCCGCAGTATATCCACTCGAATTATTTGGCAAATTAGGAATCGTCATTGTATATGTAGCAACGTTATAATCTAATACCGGTGGATTGGAGATACAAGGTGGAAATGCATTTACAGGTACCATACTTTCATTTCCTTTTACGACATCGAAATAGCTTCCCGATCCTGGATATTGGGCGAGATTTCCATTGTCAAATATGCCTATAAAAACATTGTCAGGCATTAGTGCGCACATGGTGCAATTCTGATCACGAAATAACTTAAGAGTAATAGTGTAAGAACTTGTATTATTAGCCGAACCGGGGCCATTGTAATGATAGGTCATTTCACCGCCTATTATATGTGATGCTTTACACGGAATAACCATGAAAAAAACTAAACAAATAAGTAGGATTTTTTTCATTTAAAAATGGGATACAAATTATTTTAATGCTATAACGTTAAATTACGCAAAAAAGCTTTGCCTGTTCAACAATTTATTTTTAAATACCTGACAATATTATTGTTGTTTTAAAAAATTTAACAAAAAATTCGTTACGGTATATTCTTCTTCCCACATGCCTTCATGTCCTGAATTTTGTAAAATTTTAAGATGAGAAATAAAAGGTAAATGACATTGCCCCAGGGACGCTTGTAATGGAACTGCACGATCATCTTTACCAATTATAAAAAGAATGGGCTGAAGAAATTTTTTTAAAACCAAAGTACGATCAGGTCTTTGCATCATGGCTTCATAATATTGTATAAGTGTTTCAGCCGAATTATTCTTCGAGAGTTCAATTAATTTTTTTACAAGTTCCGGTTTCTGCTTCTTTGTTTTTTCTGAAAATAAATTTGCCGTAGTAGTTTCTAAAAATAAACTCACCCCGTTATTTTTAATAAATTCAATTCCCTTTTTCCTTGTTTCTTTTTTTGCCGCATCATCCGCGTAAGCTGTTGAGTGAAAAAGGCCGAATGTATTTAATAACCCGGCATATTTTTCAGCAAAAGCGAGGGTAATGTATCCACCCATGCTGTGGCCGATTAATGTAAACTTATTTTGATTTTCATCAAGCAATTCTGCATCAGCAATTGCTTTTATAACATGGGCATAGTCTTCTATTAATATTTTTACTTCAAGCATTTAAGA
>CBIGQT010000212.1:0-5709 GCA_966191655.1 uncultured Ginsengibacter sp. | reverse complement strand
GTCTGCTCCCCTGCCACCTCTCATCCGAGCCTTGTGCTGATGCATGTCACGGCTGCGTAGAATCATGCTTCTTATATCAGATATATTCCTTGTTCCTCATTTATATAAACAACTTTCTTTTAGCCACAATTTTTTTTTAGGTTGTCAATTTTTACCCTAAAAAAATCATCGGCTCAGGCAATCCCCAGATATTTTCAAAACTCACAGCTATTTTTCATCTTTTGCAAAAACGAGCAGCGTTTGGAGGCATCAAAGAGCAATGCAGGCATACAGTAGTAGCCGTTTAATACCTGTAAAAATCACAATCATCTTCATCACACAGCAGTTTCCGTAAGGTAGTATCTTTTAGTATGTCAATATAATCCATTGGTTTTTTATTTACATAAATAGTTCTGTAAACCAATCGTATTCCATGGCTGTAATCCACATACCAGTTTACATGCCCGGTGTACAATGGTTGAATGGGTGTGCCATCCATTTTATGCCAGCCATAAATAGCCACGCGATCTGGCCTGGGGTCTCTTGAAATTTTACCGCTTATAACCACATCTTTTTTTATACCGGCTATTAAACCCTTTCTCAATCTCCGCTGGCCTTCAACAATAAGGTTATGCTGATACATGGTAACGGCGCTGTCACGAAAGGCATACATTGGTACCGGCTCAAGTTTTACTTTGGCGGCTTTATAAATATCATTCACTATTTTTCTCGTTGGTAAAAAGCAATGCAAGCTGTCTGCAATTAATTGTGCTGTCATGGGGGTTAAAGGAGTTCTTGCGAAATCCTCATCGGAGCCCACAGATAAATAATCTGGCAATACAAAATAAATGGCCGTTATCTTTTTGCCGTAGGCAGTAGTTATGGATATTTTAATTTTTACAAACTTTCGTAAAAAAGAAGGCACATTACCCTGGAGAATTTCATTCTTTGCCAGTTCTTCTCTTTGTGTCCTGTCAACTGTAAAAACACTTTTATAAAATTCACTTCCTGTTTCCGCAGTGGCAACCCGTACGGGGAGCGCCAGGCGCTTCGGAGAATTGCAGGATAAAATAAAAATTAAAATCACAAACGAAACGGCCGTCCTCAACATCATCATAAATTTATTCAAATTACAAATGAAGGATACGACTAACCAAATAAAGATACGGGATGTTGATTGCAAACAATTTTGCAGTTGGCGGACGGCTTGCAGCTCATAGAAACCCTTCTTTGTGAAAATGATGAAAAATCCACCACTCTGAAATAATACTTGCATATAGTTGCGGGTTTCTGCACTTTTTGCCAACATATTCAAAATAAATTTTGCGGTTTTTGCAGTTTTAATTTAGTTTTGATTAACAATTCCCTAACAATGCTTAAAATGGAACGGCACGCCTTTATCCTTCACCAGGTTAATTTGCACAATAAGGTGTTGTCGACAGATTTAAGCCAGCAGATAAGTGTTTCTGATGATACTATAAGAAGAGATCTGCAACAACTGGCCGACGAAGGCAGGATTATAAAGACTCACGGGGGTGCACTTTCACTTTCTTTCCATCATGGCCATAACATCTCGAAAGAAGTTTACGGATACACGCAGAAAAGAATAATAGCTCAAAAAGCTGCCTCTATTATTAAAGATGGAATGTTTGTTTTAACAGGCGGCGGAACTACCATTATAGAGTTAGCGAGAGCATTACCTCCGGCATTACATGCAACATTTATTTCAGGAAGCATCCCTGCTCTTTTTGAATACAGCAGTCATCCGCATATTGAAGTCATCGCTATTGGAGATAAGATTTCAAAAACCTCAAAAATAACCGTTGGTCTTGAAGCAATTTCAAAAATAAAAGAACTGAAAGTTGATCTATGCTTTTTAGGTGTTAATGCAATTAGTCTCGAAAACGGTGTTTCGGATAATGACTGGGAAATTGTACAAATAAAAAAAGCAATGATAGAATCAACACGAAGATTAGTGTGTTTGACTATATCAGAAAAAATTAATTCGCAACAACCGATACAGGTTTGTGGCAGTGAAAAAATTGATACGCTGATAACGGAATTGCCGGCAGGTCATGAACTTTTAAAACCTTACGTGCGTGCAGGCATAACCGTTATATAAAAGAATACAAATATTGATTTGATTTTCAGTATTACTAAAGGAACCGCTGCTGGCATATTAAAATGTTTTAGTTAAACAGATGTTTTTTATTGATACTAAAAAAAAAATTGAACAGATTTATAAATATTCTATCCAATCCTAAGAATTACCAACGCAGCAGAATATTATTTTCTACTGTCATAAACACACAGAAACATTTTAAACAACCTTTAATAATTGCTATGAAAAAAATTGTAACAGGTATTCTGACATTACTGTTTTTACAATTATGTCAAACAACTTTTGCTCAGCAGAAAAAAATTTCGGGTACAATATTATCTTCCGATAATACGCCGGTTGCTGCCGCAACAGTGCTTCTTAAAGGAGAAAAAGAGGGAACACAAACAGATGCCAACGGGGGTTTTACTATTAATGCTTCACCGGGAAATACCCTGGTGATAAGCGCCGTAGGTTTTTCTTCACAGGAAATCAAAGTAGGAAATTCTTCCACTATTGCAATTACTCTTCAGAGAGAAACAGGAGAATTGCAGGAGGTGGTTGTTACTGCTTTGGGTATTAAAAAGGAACGAAGGGCCTTGGGATATTCGGTTTCTGACTTAGGTGCGAAGGAATTAATGAAAAACAAAAATACCAATGTCATTAATTCTTTAGTAGGTAAAGTTCCCGGTGTGAACATTACACAATTTAGTGGCGCAGCGGGTGCGGGAGCATCGATAACTATTCGTGGTGGTAATTCAACATCGGAAAGCAGGCAAAATCAGCCGTTGTTTGTTGTTGATGGCATTATATATGATAACTCTACCACAGTTACTGGTAATACGGGTACCGATGGCCTTTCACGCAGTAATACCACTTACTCAAACCGTGTTATGGATATTAACCCGGAAGATATCCAGAGTTTGTCAGTTTTGAAAGGTGCGGCAGCGGCTGCATTGTATGGATCGCGGGCAGCCGACGGTGTTATTATTATTACCACCAAGAAAGGGGCGGAAGGCAGAGTAACAGTTGATGTTAATAGTAAAATCAGCACTTCATGGGCAAATAAATTGCCTGAAGTTCAAACCGAATTCGGTCCTGGTGTGTATTCGAGTAACGGTGTTTTAAACGATATAACATATAACTCGTGGGGACCAAAAATTCCGGCTGACAGTACTTTATATAACAATATCGGTGATTTCTTCCAAAACGGCGTTGTGTATGATAATAACGTAAACGTATCCGGCGGTACAAAAAATGGTACTTTTTATTTATCGGGATCTAACTTTAATCAAACAGGGATCATACCCGGAACAGATTATGATAAAACTACTTTTCGTTTTAATGGTGAACAAAAGTATGGGCGTTTGACATTGGATGCAAATGTTGCCTATTCAATTGCCAATACCGATAGAACCTTAACTACTGCCGGTTTGTATGCCGGCGGTGGTAATGGAACAATGGGAGCGGTATATGGCTGGCCTCAGACATTCAACATGAAGAATTATAAAAATCCGGATGGCACACAGTATCGTCCATTTGCCGGAACAGTACCTTTAGAAAACGATTTAGATAATCCTTACTGGATTATCAATGAGGATAAACTAACATCAAAAACCAGGCGTTTCACCGGAGGCGTAAATGGCAATTTTAAAGTTGCAGATTGGTGGGATATTACAGCACGTTTGGGGTATGACCAATACACCACTAACGATTATACTTACATTGCCCCGGGTTCTGCCGTGATTCCATTGTATCAAACCGGACGTTTGAGCAAAGCCCCGTATGACTATACTTACATCACGACAACCTTGATGAGTAATTTTCATAAAACGTTTGGAGACTTTGATACGCACCTTCTGTTGGGAACCACTTCAGAAAATACGGAATGGTTAAGTCAAAATTATTGGGGATACAACTTTACTACAGCCGGTACTGTCAGCTTTAATAATATTTTGCCGGAAAATAAATTTTTTACTGATGCTACCACCAGAAAGCGCCTGGTAGGAGCTTACGGAGAATTTGGCGCATCTTATAAAGATATTGCCTATATCACTGTAACGGGGCGCAATGACTGGTCGTCCACACTGCCCATACAGAACCAATCGTATTTTTATCCTTCTGTAAGCGGCTCTTTTGTTTTCACGCAATTATTACCCAAAAACAATATTCTCTCTTTCGGAAAGATCCGGGCAAGCCTGGCGCAGGTGGGTAAAGACGCCAATGCTTATGCTACGAATACTTATGAAAATCCCCCGATTACCATTGGCTCTTTTACCGGGGTGGGTAATCAGTACTATGCCGGTAATCCTATATTGAAACCTGAAATTCAAAATTCCTGGGAAGTTGGAGGAGAGTTTAGATTTTTGGATGGCCGTATTGGTTTGGATTATACATATTATCATAGTCAAACAGAGAATCAAATTGCGCAACCACGTTTAGCCCAATCCGGCGGCTTTATTTTCAGTTCCCTCAATACAGGATCTGTCATTAACAAAGGCATGGAAATAGCGGTTACAGGTAGACCGATAGTACAAAAAGATTTCTCATGGGATGTAATGTTGAACTTTTCCTACAATGTAGGCAGGTTAGGCACTTTCCTTCCGGGCATAGCCTATTTTTACCCAACAGACGCTCAATTCGGAACAGTGAAAGCGGCATCTATTCCCAACGGAGGATACTTCCTCGGGATGACCGGCAGCCCTTATTTGCATGAACTTGACTCAAAAGGGGTTGAGATTCCAAACGGGCGCTACCAGGTAGATCCTACCACCGGATTATATAAACTTAACACCCTTAACCCGGTTGTAGGCAATCGTGAACCGTCTTACCTCGGCGGCATTAATAATACCCTTCGGTACAAGAGATTTACATTATCATTTCTGCTCGATTTTCGCAAGGGAGGAGATGTGTATAACGGTACCGAGTATACTATGGTGGCAAACGGTTTAAGTAAGAAAACTTTACTGAACGATCGCCAATCAGTAACCGTAAGCGGGGTCAACAGCCAGACAGGAGATGATTTTAATCAAACCTACAATGCAGATCAGTCATATAACATTAATGGAACAACGTATGCCGGTTCGTATATGATACAACAGTATTGGCAAAACTACGCAGCTAATTCCTTAAATTTCATTACTTCGGTAAATTGGATGAAACTGCGTTCCTTGTCATTAACTTATGACTTCACCAGCATGTTGAGGAATCAAAAAGTTATTAAAGGAATTTAAAAAACGACAGTAAGTAAAAATTTATTAAAATGGACAAATAAAGAGGGAATGGATCCCGAAGTGAGCGCAGCAGGAGGAACAGGAGGCTCGGGTTCTACAGGTATTGATTACCTGGGAGTGCCTGCAGTAGCAAGTTTCACCTTCGGGATAAATCTCACATTTTAACCAGCGAAAAAAATTAAATTATGAAAAATATAAAATATATAATACTGGGTTGCGTAATCGTATTAGGATCGGCTTCATGTAAAAAGTGGTTGGATGTTAATACAGACCCGGATAATCCAAACAATCAAAGCGTATTAATCCAAAACCGGTTGCCCTGGATTGAACACTTTTACCAGTACACATCTGGTGTTACCAATTTTCGTACCTCATGCCTGGCGGGAGTTTTTTATAGTA
>CBIGQT010000211.1:0-5712 GCA_966191655.1 uncultured Ginsengibacter sp. | reverse complement strand
CGTTGTAAAGATCGGAGGATTTGCGCTGAGCATTGCAGCCTGTTTGCTCATTGCTTTATATATAAAAAATGAATTGAGTTACGACCGTGATAATCCAAACAAAGAAAATGTATTCAGGATAATCGGTGAGGCTAAACAAAATGGTGAGGTGCACAGTGGCGTGAGTTTTCCGCCACCTATGGCAAGGGCATTGTTGAATGATTTTCCAGAAGTGGTAAAAGCGGGCCGCACCATGAGCAGTGAATTATTTGGCGGTGCTAATAACCAGGTTAGAAAAGCTGATGAAACAAACGATAACTATGAACAAGGCTTTTGTTTCGCTGATACTTCCATACTTGATATATTAAATGTACACATGGTTTATGGAGATCGAACTCATGCCCTTTCTGAACCCAATTCGATTGTGATATGCAAAAGCATGGCTGATAAATATTTCCCTAATCAAAACCCTGTTGGCAAAACGTTGGTGTTTAATGACAATACCAAAAATCTTATAAAGATTGGTGGCGTAATGGAAGACTTTCCTGTTAATTCTCATCTTCAGTATGAAGGTTTCATTTCATTAACCGGTATCAACTTTTGGGACGGCGAACAGGAAAAATGGACATCGAGCAATTACCAGGTCTACCTGCAACTTAGACCGGGCGTAACCATCCAGAGCTTCAACAAAAAAATTACAGCAGATGTTTTAGATAAGTATATGATACCAGCCCGGAAAGCCCAGGGGAGAAAAAATGTTGAAGAAAATTTTAAGGGAGCCAGGCTTTACCTGCAACCACTTACTGACATTCATTTGCATTCCTACAACATACAGGAAGATAATGTGAAGCATGGTGATATACGTTTCATCTGGATGTTTGCAGCAATTGCTATTTTTATTTTGGTATTAGCATGTATCAATTTTTTAAATCTGTCAACTGCACGTTCTGCTAACCGGGCAAAAGAAGTTGGCCTGCGTAAAGTGGTTGGTTCAAGCCGTGGCAATCTTATCCGGCAATTTCTTACTGAATCAATGTTGTATAGTTTTCTTTCTTTTATTATCGGTATCCTGGTAGCAATGCTTGTGTTGCCTGTTTTTAATAAGATTTCGGGTACGCAACTTTCTTTACCCTGGAATCAATGGTGGCTGCTTCCATTGATCGTTGCGGCTGCTTTTATAATCGGATTAATTGCAGGTTTGTATCCTGCATTCTATTTATCTTATTTTAAACCTGTCAACACATTAAAGGGTAATCTTAGTTTAGGCAGTAAGAATGCAGGTTTGCGTAGCACGTTAGTTGTATTGCAGTTTACTATTTCAATTATATTGCTCATCAGTACATCGGTTATTTATAAGCAAATGCAATACATACTTAATTCTACCATTGGGTTTAATAAAGATGAAGTGGTAATGATTCCGGGCGCTGATGCATTGCGGGATCAAACAACATCTTTTAAAAATGAATTATTGCGTTTACCTGTAGTAAAGAATGTAAGTGTAAGTGATTTTCTCCCTGTTGACGGAACCAAAAGAAACGGCAATACATTTTGGAAAGAAGGTGAACTGCTAACCGGAAACGGCATTCAAACACAGCATTGGGTTGTAGACGAAAATTATATTCCTACACTGGGCATGAAGTTGATAGCCGGAAGAAATTTTACGCAGGAAATGCATACGGATTCTGCAGCCACAATTATCAACAGGGCCCTGGCTGACAAGCTTGGATTTAAAAATCCTGTCGGACAAATCGTTACTAACGGTGACGAACACCTGACAATTATTGGCGTGGTTGATAATTTTTATTTTGAAAGTATAAAACAACAGGTGAATCCTTTGCTCATGGTGTTGGGAAACAGTAATAGTATTATTTCAATAAAAGTAAACGCTGCTAACATGAAAGCGGCGCTTGCATCCATCAGCGGTGTTTGGAAAAACTTTTTGCCTAACCAAACAATGCGCTATAATTTTCTTGACCAGAGTTATGCATCTATGTATGCTGATGTGCAACGCATGCAATATATTTTTACCGGCTTTGCCATACTTGCTATTATTATTGCCTGTTTGGGCTTGTTTGCGCTTGCAGCATTCATGGCAGAGCAACGCGGTAAAGAAGTAAGCATACGAAAAGTTTTGGGCGCATCTGTTGCCAATGTGTTTGCATTGCTTACCAAAAATTTTTTAAAGCTCGTGTGTATATCATTGATTATTGCCGTACCGTTAGGCTGGTTATTAATGAGGCAATGGTTGCAGGATTATGCTTATAGAATAAATATTTCCTGGGATATATTTGTAATCGCGGGCGGCGCCGTTATATTGATTGCGCTTATAACTATTTGCTGGCAGGCTTTAAAGGCGGCAGTTGCAAATCCTGTAAAGAGTTTGAGAAGTGAGTAGGAATAATAAGAACGTTCAAATATTGAATATGAATATTGATCTGAAATTATTTCGATTAATATTCAATGTAAAAACTTAGTGTATGCTTAAGAGTTATTTTAAAATTGCAGTTAGAACATTATCAAAAAACAGGCTTACTTCTTTTATCAATATTTTTGGTCTTGGGCTAAGCATATCCGTTGGGCTGATGATAATGATTCGCGTGCAGGACCAACTGAGTTATGATAACTTTCATCCCCATCCGGATAGAACTTACCGGGTTACCAGCGGTTATTCAAAGAAAAACGCAGCGCCATGGAAAATGGCGAGTACACCTTTACCTTTATATGATGCGCTGGCAAAGGATACCGGCTTTGTTGAAAACGCCGTAAACATATATCCTGCTTTTAATGGTAAAGCAACCGCGGCAGGAAAAGAAATATATATCAACGGAGCATTTACTGAGCCTTCATTTTTCAAAGTTTTCGGATTTCACTTATCATCGGGTAATGAGCAAACGGCATTGCAAATGCCCAATACGGTTGTAGTTAATAAAACAACTGCTGAGAAATTTTTCGGAACAATTAATCCTGTTGGAAAAGTTATCAGCATGGAAAAAGCCGGTGACTTTATTATTACGGGTGTACTGACTGACATGCCTGGTAAATCTCACATCAATTTTGAGGCTTTCGCTTCTTATGGCAGCGTGGCAAATTTGGAAAAGAATAAAGTGCTTGCAGCCAATTCATCTGACTGGTTTGCTTTTAATTCGGTATATACTTATGTACTCTTAAAGGAAAACACGCCTCTCTCAAGTCTTTCACAAAATTTGCGTTCCGTCGCGAATGATTTAAATAAAATAAACAAAGATGGAATTACCTCGTTTGGCACCCAGCGTATCGATAAAATTACGCCTGGTACGGATGAGCTCAGTAACGATATCGGCCGCGGCAGTTCGTGGACTAAATTATATTTTGAAATGGGCGTGGCGTTGTTGATTTTATTGGCCGCATGTTTTAACTATACCAATCTTACTATCGCAAGAGCTTTAACAAGAGCCAAGGAAGTTGGCATACGAAAAATTGTTGGAGCCCGCCGTCACCAGGTGTTTACACAATACATTATTGAATCTGTTTTGCTGGCATTTGCAGCACTTTCATTTGCATGGATCATTCTTTCGTTTATAATTCATTATGCGCCCTTTAACGACGATTACGAGTTTATTCCTTCTGCATTTCATTATAATTTGACGTTAGTATATTGGTCTGCAGGATTTGCATTATTTACTGGCCTTATTGCGGGTGCATCTCCTGCCTGGATATTATCTTCGTTTAAGCCTTTACGTGTGTTGAAGAATTTGTCAACTGCAAAAATATTAGGTAAGGTCAGTTTACAAAAAGCGTTGATTGTTTTTCAATACAGCCTATCATTAATCATCATCATTTTTCTTTTTGCGTTTTACCGGCAGTTTTCGTTTATGGCTAAGGCAGGTCCTGGTTTCAGAAAAGATAACGTAATGGTAATTCCACTTAATGGAATAGATGAAAAAATTGCGGCCCAAAAAATAAGAAGTGTAGCGGGCGTAGAATCGGTGTCCGCAATGTCATCTGAGTTTGGCAAGCATTTTCAGGGTATGAGCATGCCTGTATGGATAAGCAATAAAAAAGATGCTATGCCAATAAATTATTATTACGCGGATGATCAATTTATTCCTTCAATGAAAATTCGCTTTGTTGCGGGTCAAAATTTTCAACCAGCTTCCAATGTGAATAACGAACAGTATTTCATCCTGAATGAAAAGGCGGTTCAAGCCCTCGGGATCAGTAAAATCGAAAACGCCCCGGGTCAAAAGCTCTGGATTAATGATTCAACTAACCTGGAAATTGCCGGTGTGGTAAAGGATTTTAACTATGAAGGTGCAGGTATGTCTGTTGCTCCACTGGCCTTTAGAAATAAGAAAGATGCTTATAGTTACTTATATGTGTTAACTGCAAATACTAACAAAAATATTATTGAAACCCGTATCAAAAGTGAATGGCAATCATTTGCATCCTCATCTCCCTTCACTTATTCATGGCTTAATGAAGATATTGATAAAAGTAATTCTCAAACGGCTACCGTGTCACTATTGGGCTACCTGGCATTTATCGCAGTAGCTATCGCCACACTGGGCCTGCTAGGCCTCGTTGTTTATTCTATAGAAGTAAAACAAAAAGAAGTGAGCATTAGAAAAATAATAGGTGCAAGCGAAAAACAATTAGTGAAAATGTTATCCGGAAGATTTATTAAATTATTATTTATTGCCGGATTTATTGCAATGCCTATAGGTTACACTGCGGGATTTTTGTTTTTACAGAATTTTTCCTTGCGGGTAAATTTCGGCCTTTTCAGTGTACTTATGTGTTTTGCGTTACTATTATCGATTGGCCTTTTTACGATTATATCCCAAACTTACAAGGCAGCGATAGCTAACCCTGTAAAAAATTTGAGAACAGAATAATAGTATATTATGATAAAAAATTATTTCAAAACTGCATTTAGAAATCTTTGGCGCAATAAAATTTTTTCAACTATAAATATTTTTGGATTAGCTATTGGCATCAGTGCATCATTGGTTATTTACTTGCTGGTAAATTATCATTTCACTTTTGATAAGTTTGAAAAAGATAATGATCGTATCTATCGTGTTGTTTCCAATTTTACATTTTCAGGAGAAGTATATCGTAACTCCGGAGTAACATCTCCAATGGGGCCTGCAATAAAAAAAGAACTAACGGGCTTTGATGCGGTTGTTCCTTTTCGAACGGCTGATGATGTCAAGGTCAGCATTCCTACAGGAAAAGACCCGGTTATTTTCAAGCATCAGAAAAATATTGTTTTTGTTAATGAAGATTTTATGAATCTTATCGGTTATCAATGGCTGGCAGGTTCTGCAAAAATTTCTTTAATCAAACCTTATCAAACAGTACTTACTGAAACATCTGCACAACTTTTTTTCCCAAAACTTTCTGCACAGGAAATTGTTGGAAAACAAATTTATTTTAATGATACGGTACCTGCGACCATTTCAGGCATTGTAAAAGATTTATCACAAAATACTGACTTTACTTTTTCAACTTTTATTTCAAGGGCTACTTTAGAGAATACTAATTTGAAGCCCGATGACTGGACAGAATGGGACAATACAAATTCAGCGTCGCAATTGCTGGTAAAACTTTCACGGAGCACTGACATTAAAAAAACTGAGGCAGGCATATATAGCTTGTATGAAAAAAATCATAAACCCAATCCTGAAGATAATAGTAAGTCATCGTATAAGTTGCAGCCGTTAAGTGATCTTCACTTTAATTCAGACTATG
>CBIGQT010000210.1:0-5734 GCA_966191655.1 uncultured Ginsengibacter sp. | reverse complement strand
AGAAGTGGATGCAATTCAAAGAGCTCGTGGATTTTGGTTAAACTACAGCAGGCCCTTAATTTATGCAGGTTCAGCGATAATTGTTATTCTCGCAGGATGGCTGGTATATAAATACATGTTTAAAGTTCCAAAAGAAGAAAAAGCAGATGACGCTGTGTTTGTAACACAAAAATATTTCTCAGAATTTAGCAATTCCCAGGACTCTGATTCTGCCAGGGCATTGCAGGCTGCAAAGATTCTTAATGGAGATGGAAGAAATGACGGCGCTTTAAGAATTATTAATAAATATCCGGGAACTCCGGCGGCAAACCTCTGTGAATACTATGCAGGAGCTTGCTATCTTCATCTTCATCAATATGCAAAAGCAATAAAATTTCTTAAAGATTTTGATGCGGGTAAAGCAACTCAAATAAAAAGCAGGGCTTATGGAATGATAGGCGATGCAAGCGCTGAATTAAACAAAAATGATGATGCACTTGACTACTATAAAAAAGCAGCCAGTGTAGATGATAAAGATGAATATACTTCTTCAGAATTTCTTTTCCGTGCGGCGTTGTTTGCTCAATCAACCGGTAAAACAAAAGATGCTATAGAGTTGTTTAAAAAGATAAAAGAAGAATATCCTCTTTCGGATAAAGCATCAGAAGTTGACAGGTACCTTGCAAAACTTGGAGAATTTTCAGAATAAATATTTTGATGGCATCAGTAAACGAAAACTTATATAATTTCAATCCGGGCATTCTCTCAAAGAATGCCTGTATTGTTATTGTACATACCGAATGGAATGCTGAAATAGTAAATAAACTTCTTGATGGTTGTATAAAAATGCTTGAGCAATACGGCATGAAAAATTATAAAATTGTTATGGTGCCCGGTGCATTTGAAATTCCCTTTGCTATAAAAAATTTTTGGGATACCTATAATAATAAGTTTGAAAAGCCGCAGGCATTTATTGCATTGGGTTGTGTGTTGCGTGGACATACGCCCCATTTTGATTATGTATGTAAAGCG
This sequence comes from uncultured Ginsengibacter sp., assembly GCA_966191655.1. Taxonomy (GTDB): domain Bacteria; phylum Bacteroidota; class Bacteroidia; order Chitinophagales; family Chitinophagaceae; genus Ginsengibacter. The sequence goes on along the minus strand of CBIGQT010000210.1, from coordinate 4,723 downwards.
GTTACTGACGGCGTTGTACATCTTAATTTAATTTTACCTGTACCTACAATTTTTGGTGTGCTAACGGTAGATAACCAACAACAGGCAGATGAACGCACCGGTGGATTGCATGGCAACAAAGGTGAAGAAGCAGCCCTTACTGCATTAAAGATGATGGCGCTGAAATATTCGGTATAATATTTTACCTGACTCTAAATTTAATTGTTTTACAGTGAAGAAAATTTTTAAATGAAAGTTCAATTATTTATACCCTGCTTCGTTGATCAGTTATATCCGCAAACTGCTTTTAATATGGTGAAAGTTTTGGAGAAAGCATGTTGTGATGTTGAATACAATACTAATCAAACCTGTTGCGGGCAACCTGCCTTCAATGCAGGTTTTTGGGAAGATGCGAAAACAGTAGCTACAAAATTTTTGAAAGATTTTGATGGCACTGATTATATAATTGCCCCATCTGCATCGTGTGTTGGTTTTGTAAGAAATTATTATAACAAGTTGTTTGAAAATTCTTCATTACACAATAATGTAAAAGATATTTCCAAAAGAATTTTTGAGTTTACTGAATTTCTTACCGATGTTTTACGAATTGATAATTACGGCGCTATATTAAATGCAAAAGCAACTTATCATGATAGTTGTGCGGCATTGCGGGAATGTAAAATAAAAGAAGGCCCCAGAAAATTGCTGGACAAGGTGAAAGGACTTGAATTGGTTGAAATGGCTGATAATGAAACCTGCTGCGGTTTTGGCGGTTCATTTGCCGTTAAGTTTGAAGCAATATCCATTGCAATGGCAGATCAAAAAGTAAATCATGCTTTGCAAACAGGAGCTGAATATATTATCTCTACAGATTTAAGTTGCCTCATGCATCTTGATGGATATATTACCAAAAAAGAGCTTCCGATAAAAACGATACATATTGCTGATGTACTTGCGAGTGGCTGGGAATAAATATTTTAGTAAAAAATATTCCAACTTCTACTTCTCAATATAATTCTCATAAAATCTTTGAAGGCATAAAATTCGTAAGTAAATAAAAATTTATTTTGAAAAAAATCCTCTACACCCTTTTAGTTGTTTCTGTTTTTTCTTCGTGTAACCATGACAAAAAAATAATTGTTGAAACAACTTATATTGATAGCTTAATTAATAACTATACAGAACCTGCAGTTGCTATAAATGCAGCCGACATTAAATTCTGGAGCGGCAGAATTGATACAGCACATCCCGGCTTTAGCAATGAATTAAAATATTCTTCCACATTGGCTGCAAGGTTTGCATTAAAAGGAGATATACAGGATTTAAAATCTTCTGACAGCATTTTAAAAGTTGTTGCTAAAACATATAATTATAAAGAAGCTCCTCCTTACACCTCTTTAATACCCCGCTCTATTTCGCAACATAAGTTTAATGAAGCTGATACCTTTTTAATGAAAGCAAAAGAAATTGGTATAAAAGAATACGATGATGGAGCTTATTCATTTGATGTAAATTTTGAATTGGGAAGATATCCATTGGCAATTGAAAATTTAAATAAAATTCGCGACAGTAAAGATTATGGATATGAATTCAGGTTATCAAAACTGGAACATTATAAAGGCAATCTTGATTCTGCAATAAGAGCAATGCTGAATGCGGCAGCACTTGCAGGTAATAACCCAACCTTAATTGCAGCGGCACTTTCCAATGCAGCAGATTTATATGTTCATGAAGGAAAACCTGAAGAGGCTTACCAGTTATATAAAAAATCTGTTGCAAGTTTTTCCAGCGATTTGCATAGCATTATGGGAATCGGATGGATTGCATTGGTTCACGATAAAAATGATTCTCTTGCCAATAAAATATTTCTTTTAGTTGAAGGAAAAACAAAAGCCCCTGATGCTATTTTAAAACTTTCTCAAACGGCTGAATTAAAGAATGATTCTGCAACGATGAAAAAATATGCGCAACAGTTTGCTGATATCACAAGCAATCCCTTATATGGAACCATGTATAATAAATATCTTGTTGAATTATACACAGGAATTTTAAATGATCCGCAAAAAGCCGAAGCAGTTGCCGAAAATGAAATAGCCAACAGGCAAACTCCACAAACCTATGCCTGGTATGTTTGGTGTCTCTATTTCAATAATAAAAAAGACGAAGCTTATAAAGTTTATGAAGCGTACGTTTCTGGTAAACCTCTTGAAGGAATTGAATTATATTGGATGGGTAAATTTATGAAAGGGCTTGATAAAGGATATAATGCGCATGAATTCTTTAAGGCCGCTGATAAAAATAAATATGACCTTAGCCCATCTATGATTAAAGACCTTGAAGATAATTTAAAAGAATAATCTTTGTATTGTCCAGAAACATGCGACGGCGGCAATAACTGCTGATAAAGGAATCACAATACCTTTACGATACCATGGTTTATCTCCAAACCATTTTCCAAATAATAAATAAGCAGAAATTATAACGGTTATCTGGCCAAGTTCCACGCCAAGATTAAACATCAGTATAGAAGTAAGATAAGATTTTTCCGGAAGCCCAAGCTGGCTTAATGCACTAGCAAAGCCCATTCCATGCACAAGTCCGAATAAAAATACAACGCCGATCCTCGATTTTTTTAATTTCGGTGAAAAGATATTTTCCAATGCTACATACATAATTGAAAGAGCAATTACAGGTTCTACAATATTTGCCGGTGGCTTAATTACATGATACATAGAGAGACCTAACGTAACGGAATGTGCTACCGTAAACGCAGTTGCCTGGTATAAAACCGGCTTTAACTTTGGGCTAAGCAGGTAAAGGCTTAATACAAATAAAATATGATCAAGGCCTAAAGGAAGTATATGCGTATAACCTAATTCAAGATAAAGTATTGCAGCATCTTTACCTGACATCTTTTCAAGTTCTCCAACAACAGTATGCGCAAACAGTGTATTGCTTATTACTAAACTTAATATGATGGTGCCAATAACTTTTGAATAGTATCTTTTTTTATTTGGATTAATTTGTTCCATTATATTTTTTTATCTGTTAGAAAAAAATAGAAAAGCTAAGCTTCGCAGAAAACTTTGTTCCTGGTGTAAAACAAATTTCATCTACGGGAGCCGCTTCACCTTTTAATCTTGTTACTGTATCAAACTGCGTTTCTTTCCATTTGGTATTTAAAATATTATTTATAACAAGGCCAATTTCATATTTCGGCTTTGTATAGTTAATCACAGCATCGATAATAAAATAGCCCGTAGCAGTGAGTCTATAGTCTTCATTGGATGGCCTGTCACCAATATAACGGTAACGAAAGCTTCCGTTTAATCCGTTCTTGTTTGTATAGGTAATACCGCCGGTGCTTGTCCATATAGGTGCGAGCGGAATATAATTTTGTCCTTTAGGATCGTCAATAGCGCGGCCATGTGCGTAATTTACATCAACATCAAAGTATAAAGATTTTATTGGTTGATAACGGCCGGAAAAATCAAAGCCGACACGTTTTGTTTTACCGCTGAATTCTACATCACCACCATCGCCGCCATATACGAATTCCTGTTGAAGATATATATACCAGATGGCCGCGTTGATAATTACTTTATTAACCGGTTTAAATACAGTTCCCAAATCTGCGCTGTATGCCGAAGGCAAAACATCATAACCATTTTCTACCACAACAGCCCGAGTATCATTTGAATGAAAACCTTTGCCTGTCGTGAGATAAAACTGCATTTTATCATTTACATGATAATAAAAATTCAGTTTCGGACTTAATGTTTTAGCGTTTGTTTTATAAACACCAATGCCGGGCAAGGTTGTATCACTTGCTAATTTATTATCGTATTTATGATAGAACTGGTCGAACCGAAGGCCGGCGTTGATACTAAAGTTTCGGTTAAAAGTAAATGTTTCGCTTACGTAAGGGGAAACGGTTAGTTCAGAAATGTCGCCCAGTTTTGTTCTGCTTAAAAGTGTATAACGATCTACCGTATGCGAAAGTTCAGAATTGTGGGTAAGGTCAGCCCGTATATTTATCCCTGCGTCTGTTCCCAGCCTCGTAGCGCCAATATAACCGGTATGATGATAGCTTCCGTTATAGCCCATTAAGTCTCTTCCTTCCTTTTGCCTTATTTCATCGCCATTTACAGTATCTGTCAAATAAAAAGTAAAGTTGGTATGAAGATCAAAATGATAGTTGGAATAATACAATTGATTTTTTATAATGTCCCCGTTAACAAGTGCTGTAACCAATTTTGCGTTTACGTTTGTCCGGTAGGTTACGCCACCTTCATGAGGATCGATTGCCCCATAAAAACCAATCAGGCCTTCTTTAACCGCCCGTTCTGGAATCTGGCCTGACGCATTCCATTTGCTCCAGAATGTTGTACCAGAAATCGTGAGTGTACTTTTGTTTGATATTTTTCCAGTGTATTTTGTAAATAAATTAAAGCGGTTAAAGTGTTGCGGGTTATCAAAGTATGCATCAGAATACCTGTATTCTGATGCGACATACCATGATTGCTGTTTTTCTCTTGCCTTCTCTAGTAATAAATTAAACATTCCCAGCCCACGGAAAGTATTAAACATTCCTCCTTCTAATTTTACAACATTATTATCAAGTGCATCTTTTAAATTAAAATCAACAAATCCGGTAGTTGCAAAATCTCCCTTGCTCGCATCGTATGGCCCTTTTTTAAAATCAACACTCTCTATTGTTTCAGGAATAATAAAATGGCTGTCA
>CBIGQT010000209.1:0-5783 GCA_966191655.1 uncultured Ginsengibacter sp. | reverse complement strand
TAATTCTTCCCGAAGAATTTTCATTTCATTATAAACTTCTTCAATGGTTGCTTCGCAAACTTCTTTACCGGCTTCGGTACTTATTACCCAGGCACTTTCCCGAATGTGATTTTCAAGAAAACTATGGATGCCATAAGTATATCCTTTTTCTTCCCTGATATTACTCATAAGCCTTGAACCAAAAAATCCTCCCAATAATGTATTAAGCACCATTGCCTTTTTAAAATCTGGGTGATGCCTGTTAGGAAAGGGACGGGCCAGGCGAATAGCTCCCTGCACACCATTAGAATCATTAGTTATTCTCGATTTTTTTTGGGACGAGGCTTCTGTTTTATGAATAACAGATGGTATCTCCTCATTTAAACGAAGATCTCCAAAAGATTGATTTAAAACATTTTCAAATTCGGCTGGAAGTTTACCAGCTGCAAAAATTTTACAGCTTGCGTTGAGATAAAAATTTGTAAAAAAGTTGGCAAGGTCTTCTCTTGTAAGAGCTTTAATATCCTCTACATTGCTTACTCTTCCATAAGGGTGTTGCTCGCCATATAAATATTGATCAATAAGCCTGTTGGCAACAAAATCGCATTTTTGAAGATTTACTGAAAGACGCTGGATGCTATTCTGCTTAAATATTTCCAGTTCCTTTTCAGGGAAGACAGAATCTGTAAGAATCTCTTTAACAACGGGAAGTAATAAGTTTAAATGTTTTGACAAACAATGAAGCGTTATAATAGCAGTTTCATTATGGCAACTGCGGTTTAAGTAAGCTCCGTAATATTCAAAATGCTCATTTATTTCAAGCGCCGTTTTTTTACTGGTTCCATTTTTTAAAAGATAATTGGTAGTGGAAGCAACCAGGTTTTTATTTTCAAAAGAATTACCTGCATTAAATACCATCTCAACAAGCGCCACGTCTTCAGTGCCATCATTAATATAATAAACCGGGGCACCGTTAGTAAGAAAAAATTTTGTGCAGGGTTTTAGAGTAAGATCAAATTCAACTGCGTCTTTTATCGGCGGTGCTATTGTTCTGTTTAAACCTGTTATTATCTCTGCTGTTTCAGTCATTTTTTAGTTTTTAATAGGTGATAATAATTTGTACTAAAGATTAATTAATTGTCACCCATATAATACATCGTACTGCAATTACTATCAACAAAAATATTGCAACATTCCTGCTGAATTTCTTTTTCAGTTACTGCCTGGTACATCGCCAGTTCTTTGTTCATCAAATCGGCATCACCCAATAATTCATAAGTAGCAAGACTATTAGCCCTGTTCACAAGACTAATATCTTCAAAAGCCATCAGGCTTTCGGTTTTGTTTTTTACTTTATCCAATTCTGTGCGATCCACCAGTTGCCTTTTCATTTTCTCCAGTTCAATATTTATCGCTTCATCCGCCTGCTTCATAGTTATTCCCCTTATTAATTTTCCATCGATATAAAGAAGTCCTGCATCGATACTTCCAAAATGGGAACACTGAATACTGCTGAAAAGCTGCTGCTCTTTAACGAGGCTTTGAAATAACCTGGAAGATGCGCCACCACCCAATATTTCAGTAATAAGGTCTGTTATATAATATCGCTTATCAAGCCTTGGATAAATATGCCAGCATTTATATAACGCATCCAAAGGAACCGGCGCTTTAACTTCGAGGTGGGCGGGTGCAGTTTGACCTGGTTCCTGCGGAAGATTCCTTACATATTTTTCACCAGCCGGAATATTTCCAAACCATTTTTCTGCAAGTCTTTTTACTTCACCTGTATTTACGTTACCCGCCACCGTTAGTACAGCATTTGCTGGCGTATAATGTTTAAAAAAGAAATCTTTTACATCCTGCAATTGTGCGTTTTCAATATGACTTATTTCTTTACCAATAGTCATCCACTTATATGGATGAATTTTGTAGGCCAGTTCGCGCATCTTTTGCTGAACATCTCCATAGGGCTTATTAATATAATGTTCTTTAAATTCTTCCACTACCACTTTTCTTTGTACTTCAAGAGAATTTTCGTCAAATGCGAGAGATAACATTCGGTCACTTTCCAGCCAGAAAGCCGTTTCAAGATTTTCTGCCGGAAGTTGCAAATAATAATTGGTGAAGTCATTTGTAGTGTATGCATTATTTTCTCCGCCGGCCATTTGAAGCGGTTCATCATAAGAAGGAATATTGATGCTGCCTCCAAACATGAGATGCTCAAACAAGTGCGCAAAGCCTGTGCGATCAGGCTCTTCATCTCTTGCACCCACGTCATATATAACATCCAGAACAGCCATAGGTGTGCTCTTATCTATATGAACGATTACCCTAAGTCCATTATCTAAAGTAAACTTTTCAAATTTTATCATGGCAGCAAATTTGCATCAAACCAATTCATTTTCCCAAAAAGAATTTGGAAAGTATTGCTAATAAATGCGACCAACTCTAAATGAGAATATCAACGGAACATTATTTCTCAATACAAGCATGGTTATTTTCTGTCCTACAACCTGCATCAGGTTTTTATAAATATTAATATCGTTGCTGAAATTGGTGTTTATTGCAATGACAATATCATCTTTTTTTAGCCCTGCCCTGTAAGCGGGTGATTTATAAATTACGTCGTCTAAAAAAATTTTCCCTTCAACATAAAACATATTAATGCCCGTGTATGAGTAATCGAAATCATCATTATAATGGCTGTTGGGCAAAAGATGGATTTCTCTTTTTTCATAATTAAATATAACGTTAAACCTGCGCAGAATATCGTTCCCAATAACGCCTCCCAAAAAAGGATAGGAAGTAGCATTAAATTCATCATCCAATATATTAGTAGGAACTTTCCTGAATTTATAAGGTCCTATCTGAACTTCCCTGATTATTGTAAGTGACATCTGCTTTTTCCCTCCAAGGCCTTGTACCTGGATAGAAACGGGTTTCCTGTTTTTTTTTAAAACCTGGCTATCATTTTCAAATTGTTTGCTCATTAAAAAACAAAGTCCGGCTCCGGTATCCAAATAGAAATTTGCATTTACCGTTCTTGCATCTTTTATAGTCAGGGGCTGAATCGGCAAAGCCGTGAAAAGGGGATGCAATAAAAAACCATTTTTGGGATATCCAATGCTTCCGGGGCTATAGACTTCAATAGAAAGACTGTCGTAATTTATTTTTACAATATACCTGCTCAAAAAACTATATCCCATGACTCCATCGATTTTTTCGCCATAGACGCTACTGAGAATCTCATAATTATTTATATAAAAATCGAGGCTATCGACTATAAGACCAGGCAATATGAGTTTATTATTTTTAGTATAATCAACTTCTGTCGACCCTGCAATTCCATTAATTGTTTTTCCGGAAGGAACATGTGGAATACCAAATTCAGCCGTGGTTGCCGAATCAAGTGAAATAGCTCCGCTGCCACTATCAAGAATAAAATTGAGCGGCACAGGAATTGTATCAAATTTTGCCTGCACAAGAATAACACCGCCCGTAAGTTGCCTGAAAGGAAATTTTGTAATTAATTGAGCAGGCTTTTCAATTGAAGCCTGGCTATAAGAAAAGCAAAAAAGGAATCCGAATATTATTAAAAGTAATCCTCTTATCATCGCAAACTGAAATTAAGTTATATGCTTGTATTTTTGTGCGTGAATTTACAAGCGGCAAAAAAATTAATGTAAACGAAAAATTATGAATATTTCCACGCTTCTTCAAAAAGCAATGCGGTTTGAAAACCTTACAGTTGAAGAAGGCACATTTTTATTTAAGAATGCTGCATTATCACAATTGATGCTTGTAGCAAACGAGCTTCGCAAAATACAGGTTCCCTATAATAAAGTAACATGGATCATCGACCGGAATGTAAATACAACTAACGTGTGCATTGCCAATTGCAAGTTTTGCAACTTCTACCGCATTCCCGGACACGAAGAAGCCTACATAACGGATATAGAAACTTATAAAAGAAAAATTGATGAAACCTTTCGCTATGGCGGAGAACAACTGTTGCTGCAGGGCGGACATCATCCGGATCTTGGACTTGAGTACTATGTTGATTTGTTTAAACAATTAAAAAAATTATATCCCAATTTAAAGTTGCATGCGCTCGGCCCTCCCGAAATTGCGCATATAACAAAACTTTCAAAATCTACTCATCGTGAAGTTTTAATTGCATTGAAAGAAGCCGGTTTGGATTCTTTACCAGGCCCTGGAGCCGAGATACTAACTGACAGGGTTAGACGCTTAATAAGCAAGGGCAAATGCGGAACACAGGAATGGCTCGATATAATGATTGAAGCACATAAGCTGAATCTTACAACCTCGGCAACAATGATGTTTGGGCATGTGGAAACAGTGCAGGAAAGATTTGAACACTTAGTCAGGCTAAGGGAAGTACAGGCCAAAAAGCCGGAAGGCGCAAAAGGGTTCTTAGCGTTTATCCCATGGACCTTTCAGGATGTAGATACGCTTTTAGCAAAAATAAGAGGCGTGCAAAATCTTACCACACCTGAAGAATATATCAGGATGATTGCCATGAGCAGGATCATGCTACCCAATGTAAAAAACATACAGGCAAGCTGGCTAACGGTTGGTAAGCAGGTTGCACAATTGTGTCTTCATGCCGGCGCTAATGATTTTGGAAGTATTATGATAGAAGAAAATGTTGTAAGCGCTGCCGGCGCTCCGCACAGGTTTACCGCCAAAGGAATCCAGGATGCTATTAGAGAAGCAGGCTTTGAACCTCAACTCAGGAATCAGCAATACGAATTCAGGGAAATTCCTCAATTAATGGAAGAACAGATAATAGATTATTAATATTTACCACAGTTTTTTAATTGCATCGCCACTCTTATAATCGTTTTATTTATTCAAAGTATTATCTGTATTTTACAATTTTATTTCTTTTCAATCTCTAAACATTTATCAATATGAAGAAAATTTCGATTGCTTTTCTATTATGTTTCTCATTGCTTAAAGCAAGTGCTGATGAAGGAATGTGGCTTCCGATGTTGCTTGGCCAGCAGGTATATGACGACATGGTAAAGCATGGATTAAAGCTTAGCAAAGAACAACTCTATAGCATTAATCAGCCTTCAATAAAAGATGCTGTAATTATTTTTGGAGGAGGCTGCACCGGAGAAATTGTAAGCAACCAGGGATTGATATTTACAAATCATCATTGCGGTTATGGTGTTATCGCCGGTTCAAGTACGGTTGAACACAATTATTTAAAAGATGGATTTTATGCTTATTCAAAAGACCAGGAAATTAAATCTGATCTCACGGTAACTTTCCTGGAAAGAATCGAAGATGTTACCGCCCAGGTTGAGAGCGCTTTGAAAGGTTTAGATTATGCAGCAAGAGCCAAAAAAACTGCAGAGGTTTATAAAAAAATTACTGATAAGGTTTTAGATACCACCAACAGCATTTCCGGAAAAGTTTACAGCATGTTTAAGGGCAATCAATACATCATGTATGTCTATAAAATATATAAAGATATTCGCCTTGTTGGCGCGCCACCCGAAAGTATCGGCAAGTTTGGTGGTGATACCGATAACTGGGAATGGCCACGTCATACCTGTGATTATTCCATCTTCAGGGTTTATACTGCAAAAGACGGAAAACCTGCCGAATATAGCGCTGACAATGTTCCTATGAAACCAAAATGGTTTTTACCTGTTTCTTTAAAGGGCTATAAAGATGGAGACTACTCTATGATTTACGGGTATCCTGGTGGTACTAACCGTTATGAAACTTCCTACGGCATAAAACTAAAAAACGAAATTGATAATCCTTCA
>CBIGQT010000208.1:0-5795 GCA_966191655.1 uncultured Ginsengibacter sp. | reverse complement strand
TTTTTTCCTGCCAGTTCCAGAATAATGCATTTTTTTTCAAAAAGTTTTTGAAATCTTATATGTTTTAGAAAAATAAGAAGGTCGCTTTAAACACAACAGGCTTTCATTTGAAAGCCTGTTGATTATAAATCAAAATGAAAAAAAATTAAACTCCAAAACTTTCGCCACATCCACAACTGCGGCTGGCATTGGGATTATTAAAATAGAATCCCTTTCCGTTTAATCCTTCGCTAAATTCCAAAGTTGTATTTACAAGATATAAAAAACTTTTAAGATCAGTAACCAATTTAACTCCTTTATCTTCAAACTCCTGATCGTTTGGCTTTTTTTCATTGTCAAAATCCATTTTGTAACTAAGGCCTGAACATCCTCCGCTTACAACACTTACTCTTAAAAAATATTCCTCATTGGAAAGATGAGCATCTTTCAATAAGCTATTGACTTTATCTTTTGCTTTATCACTTATATAGATCATAAAAATTATTCTTTTGATTCCTGTCCCGGCAAAATTTAAACAAATACAAAATTACACAAGCTTAATTTCTTTTTACTATTCTGATTAAAGATTTATGATTGTGTTTCCAATTTTCACATTTTCAGCTTCTGTTTCTTTTTCTAGTTGCCAAAGCGGAATTGTTTCTCTTAATTTCATAACTGTAGCGTTTACCTGCGCAATTGTATAGTCAATTTCTTCTTCGGTGGTAAACCTGCTTAAGCCAAATCTTATAGAAGCCTTTGCAAGATCATCATCTAACCCGATTGCTTTTAAAACATAAGATGGCTCCAGCGTAGCCGATGTGCATGCCGATCCCGAGCTGACCGCAATGTTTTTATTAAATCCAAGCATTAATGTTTCACTATCCACGTATTTAAAACTTAAATTGGAAGTATTGGGTAATCTATTTTCAACACTGCCGTTTATATAAACGTCGCGAAGTTTTAATAGTTCCATTTCAAGCTTATCACGTAATTTTTTTACTCGTTCCGTATCTTTCTGCATTCCAATTCTACATAGTTCACAGGCTTTTCCAAACCCAACAATCCCGGGGACATTTAATGTTCCGCTGCGAATACCTTTTTCATGTCCGCCGCCATCTATTTGAGAGGTTATTTTAACTCTTGGATTTTTGCGTCGTATATATAACGCACCTGTTCCTTTTGGACCATAAATTTTATGTGCCGAAAAAGCCATAAGATCTATGCCATCTATGTTTACGTCAACCGGAATTTTTCCTACAGCTTGTGTGGCATCTGTAAAAAATAATATTCCGTGATTTTTTGCGATAGCGCTTATTTCTTTGATTGGTTGTATTACGCCTATTTCATTATTCGCATACATAATTGCGATTAAAATAGTGGCCGGTTTTATAGCCTCTTGTAATTCTTCCAGATTAATTAATCCATCTTTATTTACATCGAGATAAGTGATTTCGCCACCCAATTTTTCAATATGGTTACAACTATCCAACACAGCTTTATGTTCTGTAACAGCCGTAATTATGTGATTACCCTTTGTTGCATACATTTCAAAAACTCCTTTAAGGGCAAGATTATCTGACTCCGTAGCTCCCGATGTAAAAATAATTTCTTTCGGCTCCGCCCCTATTAATTTCGCTACCTCTTCACGGGCGTAATCCACAGACTCCTCGGCTTCCCATCCAAAAGAATGACTTCGGCTTGCTGCATTGCCATACTGTTTTGTAAAATAGGGAATCATAGTTTCCAATACCCGGGAATCCATTTGAGTGGTGGCGTTATTATCAAGGTATACAGGCACTTTCAACATGAAATAAAACTCATTTTGTCACCTGCAAATTTAAGCTAAAAGCACGTAACGAAAGGTATGTTTTGAAGGAACATACAAGCCTAATGATTTAAATTGATGATAAAATTCCACTTGAAATTGTTTTCTTAGCGTTACTTTCAAGCTTAAATATTTGTGAATAATTGTTATCTTTTTAAGCAAAATATCTTTATGAAAAAAATAGAGCACATAGGCATTGCCGTTAGTAAGCTTTCGGTTTCAATTCCTCTTTTTGAAAAGTTATTAAATACTCCCTGCTATAAGACTGAAGCATTAGAAAGTGAACAGGTGAATACTGCTTTTTTTAAAAAGGGAGAAAGCAAAATTGAATTGGTAGAAGCATATGCTCCCGGAAGCGTTATCAGCAAGTTCATAGAAAGAAAAGGTGAAGGAATTCATCACATTGCCTTTGAAGTAGATAATATGGAAGAAGAAGTAAAACGTTTAGTAAGCGAAGGATTTACTTTAATAAATGAAACGCCTAAGGAAGGTGCTGATAATAAAATGGTTTGCTTCCTTCATCCTAAAGATACTAATGGAGTATTGATTGAATTGGTCACGGAGAAAAAATAATTCAATTGAAAATTTTTTTGTCAATTAGTTTAAATCTGCCCATTAATTATCCTGAAGATTTTGATCGTCTTTCACTTTTGTAATTATTATATTATATTTTTTAGCAAATCTTGATTGCATTTCTTCAAGCCTGGCTTCTATCGGCGCCGATTTGTTTTGTATTTTTTTTAGATATTCATTATAGTTGCGGTAGTCATTGCTGGTAGCAATACCGCTGTCTATTTTAATTTTTATCTCCAGCAATTTAATAGAATAGGGTGCAAAAATTTTATTGTAGAAGTTAAATTCGTCTATAGCTACTTCCTTAAAAGAGGAGTCGTTTTTGAAAGGAGATAACAATTTTATTTCCTTAAGATTTTGAGTCGAATGCGCCAATAATGTATCTACCATTTTTATTGCAAGGGGATAATTATGCTCACCGGAAAGGTTAACCATATTTACGTCGTCTATTAGTTCCTTTTGGCGGGTAATAATATAGTCATTATACCCGGCAGCACTTTTAAATACAATTCTGCTATGATCAGAATGAGTACAGCTGATGAACGTAATCAAAAAAAATACAAGTATCACTGAAAAAATATCTTTCTCAGATGAGAGAAATTTGCCCTTTTTCATTTTAAAAAAGGATTATGTTTTATTTCATCTGCGATAGTAGTTTCGCTCCCGTGGCCGGGATATACTTTCACATCTCCGGGCAATGCAAATAATTTTTCTTTTATATTCTTTAGAAGTGCTTCATGGCTTCCACCCGGTAAATCAGTACGGCCAATACTTTGATAAAACAAAACATCTCCACTTATAATAAATTTTTGCTTCTGACAATAAAAACAAATACTTCCGGGTGAATGGCCGGGTGCTTCAATAACCTGTAAAGAATCTTCGCCTAAGGAAACAATATCTCCTTCTTGTAGAAATATCAATTCACCCTGGGTAATTATCAAAAGGAAGATTGAACATTAAGCCAGAGGCAGGAGCCATTTGCAAAAGTTCTTCTTCTTTTTTATGAATATGAAGTGTAAGTTTGTATGCCTCAGCAATATATTTATTTCCGAATACATGATCGAGGTGACAATGAGTATTTAGTAATATTACAGGACGCAACCCATTGTCATTAATAAACGATTGTAATATATATTTTTCTTCTTCAGAATAACAACCAGGATCAATAATTATACACTCATGAGATTCATTATAAAGAATGTAAGTATTCTCCTGAACAGCGTTAAAAGTTAAAACTTTGATAAGGAACATAGCGTATGTGAAATTCAGTTAATTTCATTTTATTGATTAACCCGAAACGTTTAATTTTAGGGCAATTATAACCGATAGTACATGCAAGATCACAAGAATCATATTGACAAAAAAATTTTTCTCCTTTTATCATTTTTCTTCTTCTCGGGATTAATAGTAAGTGCGCAGGTAAGCAGTGTGGAATACGGCAAAAACAGGGTTCAATTTAAAAAATTTAAATGGCAATATTACCAAACAAAAAATTTCAATTCGTATTTTAATCAAAACGGACAGGAGCTCGCAAAATATGTGGCCCAGGTAGCGGAAGAAGAGTTGCCTGCAATGGAAAAATTTGTTGAATACAGCTTAGAACGCAGGGCAAATATTATTATTTATAACAGTTTTGGTGATTTGCAACAAAGTAATATTGGTATTGGTATTGACTGGCAAAGTTCAGGTGGCACTACTAAATTGGTCAATAACAAATTGATTGTTTATTATAATAGTAATCATGCAGACCTCCGTCATCAAATCCGCGAAGGCATTGCAAAAGTGCTCACTGAAAATGTCTTATTTGGAGATGATCTTGGAGAAGTAGCCGGTAATGCAGCGCTACTCGATCTACCACAATGGCTTATTGACGGCTATATTGCTTATGCAGGACAAAACTGGAGTACCAGGCTTGATGACCAATTAAAAAATGAGATCCTCAGTGGCAAGTATAAAAATTTTTACCAGTTTGCTTTCGATCAACCTTTGCTTGCCGGTCATGCATTTTGGTATTACATAGAAGAAAAATATAAGAGAGAAAACACAACCTATTTATTATACCTGGCACGTGTTTACAAAAGCTTAAACAAAGCTTCGCAGCAGGTTACCAAAAAAAAGAAGTTTAAAGAAGTGTTGGACGATTTTATGACATATGAAGAAGATAAATATGATAAAGATGTCTCACGCCGCAAAAATTATCCGAAAGGAAGTGAGATTACAGATTATACCGTTGGTACAAGAATTGACTATTTTCATTTTAATGTAAATCCTGTTAAACGCAATAGTTCTTTTGCTGTTGTTCAGTACAAGAAGGGCCGATATAAATTATTACTTAATGAAGACGATGAGGATAAAACCTTGTTGAAATTTGGCACAAGAAGTAAGATTGATGAAATAAATACAGCATATCCAATGATGGCATGGGACCCAAAAGGAACAAGGCTTTCAGTGTTATATGAAGAAGAAGGCCACATCAAACTTTTTGTTTTTGATGCCGTCACCAGGGTTAAACCTTATAAAAGAGATCTTACGAATCGTTTCGACCAGGTTCAGGATATGAAGTATATGATTAATAGCCAGACGTTACTTTTAAGCGCTGTTAAAAACGGTCATTCAGATATATATTCTTATGACATTGAAAATGATAAAGTAAGGCAAATAACCAATGATGTATATGATGACCTGGATCCTTCGTTTGTATCGTTCCCCAATAAAACAGGAATTATTTTTTCGAGTAACCGGCCTTCTGCTAACGTTAGAGGCTCTGATACTTCTTTGTTAAATAATCGCTTTAATATTTTTTTAATAACGGATTTCACAACCAATAGACCAGAACTGAATCAAATAACACAGTTGACCAATTTAAAATTTGGTGATGCAAGATTTCCAACTCAATACAGTAATGTTCATTTTACTTTCGTAAGCGATCAAAATGGTGTCGGAAACCGCTATGCTGGTTTATTTTCTACTGAAAAGGAAGGACTTGATACTATTGTTATTATTGGAAATGATTTATTACGCAACCCTTCTGAGTTCGAAGTGGACTCGTTATTAAAAGTGTATAAAAAGAAAGATATTGATTCTGTGGCTATAGTTTCTGTTTCAAAAGATTCTGCTTATGTGTTCCCGTTAACTAACTATGGAAGCAGTCTTCTTGAAACGAGGGAAGCGGGCGAAAACCACCAGGTAAGTGAAGTTACAAGGCAAGATGATGATAAGATTTTGTATAAGCTTAAGATTGATGAGAATGCCTTGCAACGAAGAAATGTAAGTGCTACGCCCACTACTTACATGAAGCATTTAATGGAAATGGATAAAATTTCAAAAGGAGAAGAAGTTATTAAGCCCGGCATAGATACTGCTCAAAAGGAAGACCTTTTTCAGGATGAATTTAAAGATGAGAAAAGAGATTCTTCTG
>CBIGQT010000207.1:0-5824 GCA_966191655.1 uncultured Ginsengibacter sp. | reverse complement strand
CTTCTACATAGGCATACGAGCCTCCGCTGGTTGTAATGCGGCTACCGATTTCGGCATAACACAGCATAATGGCAGCCAGCATAATGCTGCAAAAAATATAGCCAATCACACCGAAGGCTCCCAATGCAATACTAACAATTGCAGGCAATGCAAATATGCCTGCGCCGATAATGCCGTTAACAATTGCAAGCGCAAGCCCTGGTACACCCACCACCCGTTTTAAGCCTTCATTTGTTTTTTCATGTGCCATGCTTCATTGGTTTCGTTTTAGTAATATTGAATTGATACTTTTGCAACTATTTCGCTTCATTAGCTTTTAAAACCCGCAGAAAATTTCCTCCTAAAATTTTATCAATATCTTTTTTACTGTAACCTTTTTCAACCAATGCTTTTGTAATTAACGGGTAAGCAGTTACATCATCCAATTGCTGTGGTGTAAGATTAATGCCATCGAAATCGGAGCCCAACCCAACATAGTCAACCCCCACCAAATTGATAATATACACAATATGATCAATAAGCATGGACAGTGGTGGTCGCATTGTGTTTGCCTCTGCTGCATATTTATGATACAGGTAATCCATCGCATAAAAATCGCCCATGCCGCTTTTCATTAGCGAATCATTTTCTGCTGCATGTTCTTTTAGAAAAGCACTTTCTTTTTTTCCAAAACTGCTGTCAATAAACCCCGGATTAAAATTCACCTGGATAACACCGCCGTTTTTTGCGATTGCTTTTATCTGGTCATCTTTTAAATTGCGTCTATGCGGCACGAGACTATACACAGAACTGTGAGATGCAATGATCGGCTTTGTGGTAGTATTGATAACATCCCAAAAAGTTTGATCGCCTGCATGACTAACGTCTATCAGCATTCCTAATTGATTCATGCGCTGTACCACCTGCCTTCCAAAATCTGTTAATCCTTTCCTCCTGGCAGAGTCTTTCAAAGTCCCTCCTTTGGAGGGATTTAGGGAGGCCGTCTCATCTGCAGCGCTTGTAGCCCATGACGGTGATATGTTATGCGTCAGGGTTAAATATCTTGCGCCACGCTTATACAATGAATCTAATTTATTCAGATCATCTTCTATCATGTGGCCGCCTTCCACGCCAAACATAGCGGCAATCTTATGTTGCTTAACTACTTTTATTAGTTCGGCATAGTTAGCCACTTTCACTATTTTATCAGGGTTGCGGGCCACCACTGCATCGAGGGTATCCATTTCCCGGTTCGCATACGCAAAGGGACTTTTTGTATCGCCCTCACAAAACACAGAAAAAACTTGAACATCCAGACCACCTTTTTTCCATCGTGCTAAATCACTATGTGTTTTGCCGGTAAGGTCCTGGTCGAACACAACCCCTTCATCTGCCGCCTTCATTAAAATATCATTGTGTGTATCTACAACAATTGCTTTGGCATGTATTTTTTTATAAGATTGTGCATGTATTTGTTGCGACAAAATAATGCAAAGGATGAAGGTTCTTATTTTCATTTTCTATTATTATTCATTTTAGTTTTTGATATGTTTCAGAGCATGGTTACATCGTCTCTGCTTCACCGTTAGTTTTAATAATTTTTACAGATGGCTGAATTTTTTATAAAAATATTCTTTTGCGCCAACCGCAGAGTATTTATTTACCAACATCAGTCCTGTTTTGCATTTAAACCAAAAGCATTTTGTATAGCATTATACCAGTCTTCATCAATCGCGGCATTAAAATCCACATATTGTTCATCTGTCATTGACGCCCGCCATTGCAGAAAACATTACAAATAACTCAACCATTGTTTTTCTTTATGCGTTTGTTTATATCTGTCAAATTGTTTGCAGATGGGATAAAGCACTGCGATGAGTCCAATCCATACGAGATAAACAACCCAAAGAGGGAAACCATATCCCTTCATTTCCGGCACACGACCAATCCAATTGGGCAAAATAAATAGCCTCCAACCGAAACCGGAAAGTTGCGAAAACAACATGGCTGCTAAATGAATAAGGTAAAGGTGCAGTATATAATAAAAGAAAGGCACTCTTCCGAAAGTACAAAAGAAGGTTACCACTTTACCTCTCAGGTTTTCGCTGTTAGCAAGAAATAGTAAACCGGCACCCAGCGTCATTAACAAATACAAAAGCGATGGCGGATATTTTGCCGGGTTCAAAAATGAAATAAGTTCCTTTGAAAATGTATCATAATGCAGCCATGGTGTAGGATCGCCATACAAATTGGTCCATCTTAAAATAATAAAAAGCGCTAATGAAGAAAACCCGATGATATTAAATATTTTTTTTCGCCTGATGCTGTCGAATGATTTGTCGTAAAAGGTGCCGAAACAATAACCCAACGACATTACGGCGAACCAGGGTATCAACGGATACCCAACGTTCAAATGTGAATCGGTACCAAACGCAAATGAGTGCCGTTCATGAATGATTGCCCATAAAACGTTGTTCCCAAAATGTACATTGTCGAGCAGGTTATGACCAAAAATGAAAAGACAACTCAATGGCAACAAATATTTTCTTGGCAAATGAATCAGGCCTGCCAGTATAATCATACTAACACCAAGCGACCATATTACTTGCAGGTTGAAGGCTCTGAATTGAACGTCAAAAAACCACGCGAAGTCAACGATGATTAATTCAACAAAAACCAGCCACAGTCCCCGCGTAATTAAAAAAATAGATAGTTCGTGTTTGGTTTTTCTCCTGCCGGCAAAGAATGCTGACAAGCCGGCAAGAAAACAGAATGTGGGCGCACAAAAATGCGTGATCAATCTTGTAAAAAAAATGGCCAGCGTGGTATGTGTTGGATCTGCCGGATCAAAAAAGTTAGCCGAATAATGAAAGTAATCGCGGGTATGGTCAAGCGCCATTATCACCATCACCAATCCTTTTAAAAGATCAACTGATTCAATCCTGTTTTTTGTTAGTGAAGTCATTATTTGTCTATTGATTTGAAAAGGTTTTGTTGCTGCTTTGCTTATTTGCCGGAATTCCATTCATTATTTTTTCTATCTACATCAGGTAATACATTTTCAGGATCCAGTATTACCTTATCAATTCTGTTTTTTGAAGGATATTTAAAAGTCCATGTACTTCGCCGTTGCCATATTTCAACAGGTAGTTGCATCGTGTCTGCTTCACCGTTAGTTTGAATGATTTTTACAATAACGGGCAAAATCATTTTGCCTTTATTTTCAATTGTGATCAAAGCACCTTTAACCGGATCATTGTCAACATAGGTTACATTGTTTACCGCCTGGTCAAGTTTCCATGTTGTAAAAAACCATTCTTTCCAAAACCAGTTGAGGTCTTCGCCGGCCGCACTGTTAATGCAATGAAAAAAGTCGTAAGGAGTGGGATGTTTAAATGCCCACGCTTCAGTGTATTTTCTGAATGCATAGTCAAACTGTTCTCTGCCAACGACAACTGTACGAAGTAAGTTGAGACCATAAGCCGTTTTGCCGTAGTATTGATAATGTTGCTTTTCATCCATCGCATCCGATACCGTCATCAGCGGATCTTTGTATTGCATGAACTGATCATAATCACGGGAAGCGAAGAAACCCTTATCAAAATATGCCGGATCATTAACATACTCTCCTTTGTTAAAGATATCCGTTGCTATATAATTTATATAAGTGTTGAAGCCTTCATCCTGCCACATATATTTTCTTTCGTTGTTGCCCACAATCATCGGGTACCAGTTATGCCCGATTTCATGAGCTATCAAAAACCACAGGCGTGCTTTGGTTTCTTTATAGTTATTAAAAATTATTCCGGGATATTCCATGCCACCCGTTATACCGGCATTACTAACGGCATTGTTCCAGGGATACTCGAAAAAGTTTTTTGAATAAATTTCTATACTTGCCTTTAAGTATTCTGTTGATCTTGTCCATGCTGTATCGCCCATGCTTTCAACAGGATAACATGACATCGCCAGCGCTTTGCGACCTGAGGGCAAATTAATTCTTGCGGCGTCCCATATCATTCCACGGCCGGCGGCCCAGCCAACATCTCTTGTATTTGTCATTGCAAAATGCCAGGTAAGATCTCCTTTTGAAGCAGGTCGCATAGAAGGTCTCATCGCTTCATCAGCGCCAATGATGGTTACCGTTTTGTCACTGCTTGCTGCTTGTGTCAATCTTTTTATTTCTTCTTGTGTTAATACATCTGATGGATTTTGCAGATCACCTGATCCGTAAACGATCATTTCTGCAGGAACTGTAATGTAGTAATCATAATCGCCGTAGTCGCAATAAAATTCGCCGAGGCCCATATAGGGTAAAGTGTTCCAGCCTTCCACATCATCGTATACGCACATCCGTGGGTACCATTGCCCTATTTGATATACAACACCATTTTTCGTGTACTGTCTTCCAAAACGGCCTGCGCCATCAAGCGGAATTATAAAACTGAAATTCATTTTTATAGAAACTTTATCTCCCTTTGGCAACACCGGCGATTGTAAACGAAGCTGCATCCGTGTGTCCGTTATGATGGGTTGTACAGTATATGTTTTGCCGCCCTGCGTTATAGTTACATTGGTTATTTGATAACCACCGTTAGTTTTTCCGAGTACACTAAAATAATCGCCAGGATAACGTGTAGCCGCAACCGATCTTGAAGCAGGCTTAAAAATATTTTGATCTAATTGAAGCCATAAATACTCTAACTGATCAGGACTGTGGTTGGTGTAAGAAATCGTTACCTCACCTGTTACAGAAGTGTCCTTTTCACTCAACGTAGCATGTATGAGATAACTGGCGCTGTTTTGCCAATATAAAGGCCCGGGTATTCCCTTTGCAGAACGGAATGCGTTGCCGGCTGGTGGATTAAAATTTTGGGTGAAAAAATCATGCGGATTATAAGGGGTAGAGTCGCTTCCGTTCTGTGCGTGTAAAAAGCAAATGCACAAAAATTGAACGCAGAGTAATGATATTTTTTTCATTGCGGAGTTAATTTGAAGAAGGTTTATTACAATTTAAATATTCTGAAAGTTAATTTAACGGGTCATTTCTTTAATGAGCCATCAGAGAAAAAAGTATCCTTGAAAATTTTCCATTCATCATTTTCCTTTTTCCATACTAACAGGTATTTACCACGAGATACCACCTTACCGTTAGTATGCGCAAAATAACCGGTACCTTCTTCTACTAACAAATCAGCATTGCCCCACAAGCCAATGGTTTTAAAACCAGATACTGTAATGCTATCATGAATCATTGGCACAAATTCTTTTACAATATCAGCCCTGCCGAAAATGGATGGACTACCATGTTGCATCAATTCTGCGTCGGTGCAATACAAATTACCAAGAGCCGCGGTATCACCATTTTTTAATGCGTTTTCATAAGCACGCAGTTGCATGGCAATTTCTTTTTCAGCAGTGGCGGGGTTAAATGATTTTGATGACTGGGCCTGCGCACGATTGCTAATCATAAACGAGAATACCAGGATAATGACAGACAATGGAACTCTTTTGAGATACTCTTGTAAAACGGCAATTAGTTTTTTCATTTTAATAAATTTTAGAACAAGAAATATATTATACTTCAGGTACCGTTATTTTATCCATCCGTTTTGCGCTGAAGGTTTTAAATAAATAAATTATTGACAGAGCACCGATAAATATGGCAATGCCTGTTATCTCTTTCAACTGTAACTGAACAATGAAAAGACAAAGCGCTACCAACGCGGCAATAGGGACAGCGAGGCCTCCGGGAATTTTAAATGTTCCTGTTTTATCGATATTTTTTTTGAATCTGAATTTTATAGTTGCCAGCACAACCCCGGTATACAATAGAAGCAAAGAT
>CBIGQT010000206.1:0-5845 GCA_966191655.1 uncultured Ginsengibacter sp. | reverse complement strand
TAGCAATAATCTAAAAAAAGACAGGTTATTTATTGTTAAAACAAATAATAAAGTTGATAATGGTGTGTTCACACATTCATCAACTCCGGGTCCATTGGCTCCATCTTTGCAGTCGCAAATGCCCGGTGTTGCAAACACTTGCCGTGCTACTGAAGGCAACACATCAATGTTGTTTACTACAGGAGATAAATCAGTATATGCATTAGGTAAGTATACTGAGCCCTCCTTGTTCAGCATGTTTACATTACCTTTCGTAGAAGGCAATGCCGCTAATGCTTTCACTCAATTGCATTCTATTGTAATAACAGAGAAAACCGCGAAAAAATTTTTTGGTGATGAAAAAAATATTCTGGGAAAAGCAGTTCGCATGGATAATAAACAGGATTATGTAGTAACCGGTGTATTGAAAGATCTGCCTGAAAATTCTTCTTTACAATTTGAATGGCTGGCGCCTTTTAAAGTTTGGTACGATGGAAATGAATGGGCGCATAAATGGGACAATTTTGGCCTTACCACTTATGTTGAATTAAAACCTGGTGTTAATGTACTTGCATTAAACAAATATTTATTAAATCCTTTGTATGATTTCACCACTCAAAAAAATGAATCATCCGTATCTACTGTGCACGAGTTTTTGTTTAGCATGAACGACTGGCATTTACGTAACGATTTTGATAATGGCAAGGAAACAGGCAATGGAAGAATTCAATATGTTCATTTGTTTAGCATTATTGCATGGATCATTTTATTTATCGCTTGCATCAATTTTATGAACCTGGCAACAGCAGGAAGCGAGAAGCGCTCAAAGGAAATTGGTGTTAGAAAAGTATTGGGTGCCGGAAAGAAGACTTTGGTTTTTCAATTTATTGGTGAAGCAATATGTATGGCTTTGCTTGCTGCAGTTGTTTCCATTTTTATTATGACTTTGTTATTGCCGGCATTTAACTTATTGGTCCAAAAAAATCTGTCATTAAGTTTAACCAATCCTCCTCACTTAATAGCATTGTTATTGCTTGCACTAATCTGTGGCCTTGTTGCGGGAAGCTATCCATCGCTTTATCTTTCATCGTTCAACCCGGTATTTGTTTTAAAAGGAATAAAGTTAAAAACCGGAAGCGCTGCGGTTATAAGAAAAGGTTTGGTAGTAATGCAGTTCGCTGTATCAATTATACTCATCATTGGCACCATTATTATTTATAAGCAAATACAACATGTAAAAAGCAGGGACCTTGGGTATAATAAAAACAACTTAATACAGATTGATGCCCAGGAAGATTTGGTAAAAAATTTTTCTTCTATTAAGCAAGACCTTCTAAACACCGGCATTGCGGAGAATGCTGCATTGGCAGATCATGAAACCATTTCAGGTGGAAATAATACTACCAGTATTGATTGGCAGGGTAAGGATCCCAACAGCAACATTGTTATTTCACAACGATTAGTAAGCCCGGAATTTATGTCAACCGTAGGCATGCATATTATAGAAGGCAGGGACTTCGGACAAGATGATGCAATTCAATTTGGACTTAATCGAATGCCAAAAGATTCCAATCAGGTATTTAATGTTATTGTTACACAATCAATGGAAAAATTATTGGGTAAAGGAAGCGCTATTGGCAAAACTCTCCAGCGCCAGGGCAACAATGGAACTTCCCACATGGTTGTAACGGGTGTAGTAAAAGATTATGTGTATGGTGATATGTATGGACAATCTGCGCCGGTTATTTTTTATTATATACCGCAGGCAGCAAGATTATTATATGTAAGAGTAAAGCAGCAAAGCAACCTTGAAACTGCTTTGGCAAAGATCGGTGCGGTATTAAAAAAAGATAATCCTGCTTATCCCTTTGAATATAAGTTTGTAGACGACCAGTTCAATGCACAATTTTTAAGTGAAATGCTCATAAGTAAATTATCAAGAGTGTTTGCTGCATTGGCAATTATCATTTCATGTTTGGGTTTATTTGGCCTTGCAGCATATACTGCCGAACGCAGGACGAAAGAGATAGGTGTTCGAAAAGTGCTTGGAGCAAGTGTTTCGGGAATTGCTACATTACTTTCAAAAGATTTTTTAAAGCTGGTCTCACTATCATGCATAATCGCATTTCCGGTTGCGTGGTGGATGATGCATAGCTGGTTACAGAATTATCAATACCGGATTGAAATTAGCTGGGGTATATTTTTGATTGCAGGATTGCTCGCTATTCTGATTGCACTAACGACAGTCAGCTTCCAGGCAATAAAGGCGGCCGTTGCAAACCCTGTAAAAAGCCTGAGGGATGAATAGCCTCCCCAAACCCCTCCGGGGGAGGGGCTTTTGGAGATTTTTAAATTTGAGTAATATTTAATTTAATAACAGTTTTAACTTTCTATCCTTTGTTTAAAAAGTGAAGCCTTATGATAATAAATTACTTTAAAATCGCCTGGCGAAACATAAAAAAGAATAAAGGTTTTTTTGCGCTTAATTTTATTGGCTTGTATATAAGCGTTGTAGCCTGCATCCTGATAGCTTTAATTATTTTATACGAAACAAGTTTTGATAAGCCGGCAAAAAATGATATAAGTGTTTATCGTGTAGTGAATAATTCCACTTCATCAACAGGTAAAGAATTTAGCGCAGTAGCGCCTTATCCTCTTGCATCAGCAATGCGGGTGGCAATGCCCGGCGAACAATCAATTTCACAAATTCATTTTGAAAAAGAAAACCAGGTTTCTGTTGGCGATAAAAAATTTAAGGAGAAGAATATTATTTTTGCCGATTCTGTTTTTCCTAAACTCTTTCCTCTAACTGTTAAAAGCGGAAGCTTGCAAAGAGCTCTGGCAGAACCGGGTTTCGCGATTCTTACTGAGAAAACAGCCGAACGCTATTTCGGTAAAGACAATGCCATTGGCAAGCGAATAAAACTTGCTAATCTCGTAGATCTTGAAGTGGCAGCGGTAATTAGCGACGCTCCTGCGAACACTCACTTACCTTATAATATGCTGGTATCTTATCTTTCATTTGAACCGCAGTTTATTGGTGGTATTCCTATAGACCAATGGGGAGTGCATGCTTCGGGATTTGTTTATATTGGTTTACCCGGAGATAATAAAGTAAGGAATACACAAACAGTTCTTGCTTCCATTGTAGCAAAGTATGTTCAAACGGAAAATATTGGAGTTAAAACAGAATACAAGCTGCAACCATTACGTGATATTCATTACAATCAATTATATGCCAATAATAATCCATCATATACCGTCAACTACAGCTATTTGTATTTGATTAGCGCCATTGGCTTGTTTCTTATGCTGGCAGCTTGTATTAATTATACCAATCTTTCCACTGCGCTTGCCATAAAAAAATCTAAAGAAGTTGGGGTGAGAAAAACTATGGGAGCAACGCGGTATCATCTTATGAAACAATTTTTAGCAGAAACTTTTTTTACTACCGGCCTTGTTGTTATCGCTGCAACTTTATCGGTTAATCTTTTCCTTCCACCCCTGAATCATTTTCTTGATAAGAACATTCCATTGGATTGGATCAATATTCAAAGCATTGGTTTTATAGTAATTCTATGGATAGCAGTTTCCCTGTTATCAGGTTTATATCCTTCATTTGTTTTATCGGGCTTTAATGCAATCAATGCTTTGAAGAGCAAAATGTCTTCCCCAAAAAAATCTGTAGTAGTAATGAGAAAAGGACTGGTGATCTTCCAGTTTTTAACAGCGCAAATTTTAATAATCGGCGCCATAGTGGTTGCAAAGCAAATGGATTTTATAAGGTCATCGCCTTTAGGTTTTAATGAAGACCAGGTGATAGACATTTCACTTCCCGAAAACAAACCTGAGCAGTTAGAATCATTGCATAACCAGTTGTCGTCAATTCCCGGAATCAGCAGTTTTAGTATTTCTTTGGATGCGCCAATAGGAGACAATCATGTAAACACTGAATTTAATCTGAAAGAAAAGTATTCAACGGATCAACTTCATGTTGCGGTAAAGGCGGCAGATAAAGGTTATTTAAAAACCTATGGTTTGCAATTGACTGCCGGCAGGTGGTTTAATGAAGATGACGAAAGCAAAATCGCTAATTCTATTCCTGATTCGCTTAAACACTATTCATTTGTATTGAACGAAACAGCAGTGAAAGCGCTTGGGTTTTCGAACCCGCAAGATGCCATTGGTAAATATGTAACTTTTGGTATGAATGATATTTCGGCGCCCGTTATAGGTGTTGTTAAAGATTATCATATAGCCTCTTTGCGTGAGGCAGTTTCACCTGTGCTGATGGTGGAATTTCCTTTCTTTTATTATAATGCAGGCATTAAATTATCCGGCGGATATAAGGCATCAACTCTTGCGGCGGTTGAGAAAGCATGGACATCTGTATATCCACACCAAATATTCGAAAATAATTTTTTGGATGAGCGTGTAGCAGGTTTATATAAAGATGAAAAAAGGACACAGCAATTGTTCAATATTTTTACTTCTCTCTCCATTGCAATAAATGTTCTTGGATTAATTGGGTTGCTTTCTTTCATAATTGAACAGAAGACAAAAGAAATTGGTATTCGTAAGGTGCTCGGCGCATCAGTAAAAGACATTTCAATAATATTATCAAAAGATTTTTTACGCCTTATTATTATTGCGTTTTTAATTGCAGCGCCTGTTGCATGGCTGTTAATGAACAAATGGCTGCAGGATTTTGCTTACCGAACCAAAATAAGCTGGTGGGTTTTTGCGGTAGCTATTTTGGGAGCGCTTGTAGTTACCTGCATTGCAGTTAGTCTTCAGACAATAAAAGCGGCCGTTGCTAACCCGGTGAAAAGTTTAAGAAGCGAGTGAATTTAAATTTGAAACTAACTAATACGGTTAATCGAAAATAACAACTGAAATTTTATGATAAAAAATTATTTCAAAATTGCCTGGCGGAATATGAGACGCCATAAAGCCTATTCAGGTATTAATATTTTTGGATTGGCTATTGGTATCGCTGCATGTCTGCTGATTCTTCAGTATGTATCGTACGAATTAAGTTATGAAAATTTCCAGGTTAATAAAGACAGAATTTACCGTGTACAACAGGACAGGTATGATAATGGCAAACTGAGTACACAATGGGCTGCCGGCGCTTTTGGCGTTGGTAATGCATTTAAAGATGCTATACCTGAAATACAGGATTATGTAAAAGTTGTTGGTAATGGTAAAGTAACAACAGAAGTAAAAAATCAGCCGGTGAAAATTGAAAAAGTATTTTTTGCCAGCGGCTCCTTCTTCAACATTTTTACTTATTCATTGATCAGGGGAGATAAAAATACTGCATTAAAAGAACCTTATACAGCAGCCCTTTCTGAAACCACTGCCAAAACAATTTTTGGTACTACTGATGTTATTGGAAAAAGACTTGAACTGAACAGAAATAGTAATTATGCTATTACTGCAGTATATAAAGATGCGCCGGCGAATACACAACTGAATCCGGATATACTTCTTTCGTACGCAACCTTTGTAAAAATGACCACTGATTCATCAGGAAACGGCCCCGAAACAGCCTGGGAGTGGGACGGATGCCTTACTTATGTATTGTTGAGGAAACATGCGAACCCTCAGGCGGTAGAGAAGAAATTCGTTCCCATAGCTCAAAAGTTTGTAGGTGCTGATATGAAGAAATATAATGCAGCTGTTGTGTATAAGCTGCAACCTTTAAAAGATATTCATTTGTATTCCCATTACATGATGGAGCCGGGCGAAACCGGCGATGGAAAAACAATATATCTTTTATTAGGTATTGCGTTTTTTATAGTAATAATTGCATGGGTGAATTATATTAACCTCGCTACCGCACGGGCTATAACAAGAGCCA
>CBIGQT010000205.1:0-5857 GCA_966191655.1 uncultured Ginsengibacter sp. | reverse complement strand
TTATAACAGTCTTGGAACTAAGGTTACCATTGTAGAGTTTTTACCAAGAATTGTTCCTGTAGAAGATGAAGATGTTTCCAAAGAATTAGAAAAGAATTTCAAGAAACAAGGCATTACTATTATGGTCAACAGCGAAGTTACCAGTGTTGATACCAGCGGTGACGGAGTTAAAGCAAAAGTAAAAACGCAGGATGGAGAAGTAACACTTGAAGCTGATGTTCTTTTAAGCGCTGTAGGCATTGCTGCCAATATTGAGAATATTGGTTTAGAACAATTGGGTATTAAAACCGATAAAGGAAAAATTGTGGTGGATGGTAATTTGCAAACAAATATCCCCGGTGTTTATGCAATTGGCGATTGCACACCAAACCAGGCGCTGGCACATAAAGCAACTAAAGAAGGCATTAACGCAGCTGAGCATCTTGCCGGTAAAAAACCTGATCCTATAGATTATAACAATGTGCCCGGATGTACCTATTGCACTCCTGAAATTGCTTCAGTGGGTTATACAGAAAAAGCGGCTAAGGATGCGGGTTATGAATTGAAAGTTGGTAAGTTTCCTTTCATTGCCAGTGGAAAAGCAACAGCGGTAAGTGCAACAGAAGGCTTTGTAAAAATGATTTACGATGCAAAATATGGTGAACTATTAGGCGCCCACATGATCGGTTATAACGTTACTGAATTAATAGCGGAAGTAGTTACGGCAAGGAAATTAGAAACTACTGCCCACGAAATATTAAATGCTATTCATCCGCATCCAACCATCAGCGAAGCGGTGAAAGAAGCTACCGCAGTGGCTTATGGAGAAGCGACGGATATATAGCCCCCTGCCCCGTCCATAGGACTCCCATGGAGAAGGGGAACTTAGATCGAATGTGCCTGTTAAGCGAGTATGAATTTATTTTTGAGAGGAAAAATTTACCGCCCCTTCCTTTCGGGAAGGGCTTTAGTAAAAACTTCAACTTAAATAAAGGTTATTTCGGGATGGGCATTGCCACTGCTTCTTCACCATACATCTGTTCTTTAAATTTTAAAGAGGGAGAAGGAATAAATTCACCCAGCCCAAGGCTGTTCCATTTTTCATCAACAGATTGAATGGTTGCCTCATCAGCTACAATTATGTTGGGCCAGTCGCGATAAAAACCATCAAGATCCTTTGTTTTGATAGTTCCATCAAAACCAATACAGGCAATGTATTTGGAAGCATCGAGTGAAGATGTTTTCCTGGCTATAAAGTGGTCTCTTTTCGGATCAAGGTTATTACAAAAGCGCCACAATGCTACAGTAAGGTCGTTTGCGTCAACAGTATGCTCTACATATAAAATCATTTTGATTCCTTCTGTTTCTTTCATTGCTGTAATAGATTCATGCAATTCTTTCACATGATTTATTCTATTCTTTTTAATTGAAATTATTAAGACAGGAATGTTTTTTTCAATTAGTGAAAAATTAATTTCTTTTACCTCCGGGAATAAAATTTTTAATTCGTTTGCTTCAGTATCGGTAAAACGGGGAAGCATAGACGAATATTTTTCATCAAGCTCTTCGTCATATTTAAAAGTTCCGTCAATGCACATCTTCCCACCAAAACCCATTTTACTGCAACTGTGGTCCAATACATCCATCGGCCCCTGGGAAAAATAAATATCTGTAGCAGGATTTAAATTTTTAAAAATATCTTTTGCTAATTTCCCGTACTCTGTAATCTTAAAGTCTTCCAACTCCTTCACCTTCGGGGAAGGCTGGGATGGGGCTGTCAATACCAATATTTTATTAAACATCATTTGCCCTGCGCCCCACATGGCATTCATTACTTTTTGCCCCTGCCCTGCATACTCCTTTTTAATTTTTGCAATAACCAAATTATGAAACACACCTTCTACCGGCATTTCCATATCTACAATTTCCGGTACCATTGTCATTTTCATTGGCGCTAAAAATATTCGTTCTGTGGCTTTACCAAGCCATGCATCCTCCTGTGGCGGAATACCGACAATAGTTGCGGGATATATGGGATTTTTTTTATGCGTTATTGCAGTAATATGAAATTTAGGATACCAGTCGGGCAAAGAATAATAACCGGTATGATCGCCAAAAGGGCCTTCCCATATCAATTCATCATTGGGATCGACATAACCTTCTATTACAAAATCAGCATCTGCAGGTACTTCAATTTCCGGTTGTGAAATACATTTCACCAGCTCAACTCTTTTCTTTCTTAAAAAACCCGCCAGCATATACTCATCTACATTTTCGGGAAGTGGCGCGGTTGCAGAATAGGCATACACCGGATCTCCGCCGAGTATAACGGCGACGGGCATACGCTTATTTAATTTTTTATATTCATTAAAATGCTTCGCAGATACTTTATGCTTATGCCAATGCATACCGGTAAGCGTTGGTCCAAATACCTGCATCCGGTACATGCCTACATTCCTTATATTATTATTGGGATCTTTGGTATGTATAACAGGAAGGGTAACAAACGGTCCGCCGTCTTTTGGCCAGCACGTTATAACGGGAAGCTTCGTGATATCAGGTCCTTTCATAATTACTTGCTGGCACTCTCCTCTTCCGCTGATAACTTTTGGCATCCAGCCGGCAAACTGTCCAAGCTTTGGTAAAAGCTTTAATTTATCAACTATATTTTCTTTAGGAGAAGAAAGAAGCTGAAAAAGATTTTCAATATCACGTGCCACATCATTCAGATCATTAACCCCAAGGGCAAGGCACATTCTTTTTTCACTTCCATAAGCATTCATGAGAACAGGAAAACCTGCCTGCCGGCTGGTAGCGTCATAGCCGGTATTTTGAAATAACAATGCTTTACCACCGTTATTATTTTTACTGATCCTGTCAGTAATTTCAGCTATTTCAAGATGTGGATTTACATAAGATGTAATGCGAATTAATTCATTTTGTCTTTCAAGAACAGCAATAAATTCTGCAAGATTTTTATAAGCCATAATTGGCGTAAAGGTAAAACAGAATCAATTGATTTATTAGACCTTTTAACTTCTATAATACCAGGCTAAAATTGCATTAAATAGCCAGCGGGATATTCAATTTATAAAAAGAAAAATATTGATGCTGAAATATTAAAATAATTTTAATTCACATTTGTGGGACATCCATACTTTGCATGTTTGCTACCCCCGCTTCCGCCTCCCGAGTCATATCCCGGAAATAAACGAAATGATGCGGTGAACACCGTAAAATAATACCAGTCTTTATTTGATGATGCTCCTCTTATGGCCCCGGCGGCAGGATAAAAAGGATTTCCATCTTTAAGTTCGTCTCCCCTGTAAGCAAGTTCTACAGTTTTAGGTCCTTTAGCGGCAAGCAATAAATTTTCATCAACATAAGTAGTGCTTACATCATCAAGATAGTCAGTAAACAATTTTCTGAATCCTACTTCAATACCGACATTTATATTTTCACTAAGTGAAAATTTTACACCGGCACCAAATGGAATGGCAAACTGAGTTAGTTTGTAAACATCCCGCCCTGGCACGAAACCTTCTCCTTCTCTACTTAAAGGTTCCAAAAAAATTTGTTTGCCTGAGGTATCGTATGTGTAAGGGCTAAAATGGTACACGGCTATTCCAGCAAAAACATATGGAGTTAAAACATGATCCTGAAGGCGTGTAATATAATATTCAACTCCGGTATTTGCCTCATAAAGTCTGGACGTAAAATTTAAATTTCTCGTACGGTTTCTACCCAATTTATCATCGGCTGAAATGTGTCCATATACAAGTTGTCCTCTTACCGAAACATGATCTGAAATATCATAAGACAATCCGCCACCGCCTGCGAATTTTGATTGAGAAAATGTGTATCGCTTATCCTGCAGATCGCCCTGGTAATTGGCAACTCCTGCGAAAAAATTAAGATGAAGATTTTGCAAGCTTATTTGGGCACCGGCTTTCACAGAAAGTAATAATATGCCCCCTATTAACGGAAGTATTTTCATTGTAACGGTATTTGATATTAAGTACGGATAGTATCATTCAAAAAGATTGCAAAAGAAAATCATATATTACCTGATAAAGTTAAAGGACATTAACCATTCCTCATCAAATAATTAAATATTAACTGTTCTTTATAATAATAAATATAATTGCTTATTAAACGCAATTATAAATAATAAACTTTATTATTCACAAAAAGAGTCCCCGGCTTTTTTCTGCTAAAGAATTAATTATAGAACAATTTTTAAAAATACAAACATTTATTGTTCCGGAGTAGCCGATGAAGAAACTGTTTCATAAACTAAAACCCACTATTTTTTAAACTGCTTTTATTTTGAAAATATTCGCATTGTATTTTCTTATAGATTTGCAATAATTCGGGATGTAGCGCAGCCCGGTAGCGCACACGTCTGGGGGGCGTGGGGTCGCAAGTTCGAATCTTGTCATCCCGACTAAGTTGATTTCTTATAAAATTAAAAGCTCGTAAAACTCAGTGTTTACGGGCTTTTTCGATTTTTAGCCTACCAATTAATATCAAAAAATATCAATTTCCGTGCGACACAAAAGGTTACACCTGGATTGATGTTAGCTTGTGTAACCGAATTTCTTTATAACTCGTTGAAAACCAAGTTCAGTTTTTTTGAAGTATGAAAATATATAGGATGATACCATTTTTTGATTGTGAATGTATTAAGCATCAAGACTGGCAACCTTAAAATTTATAACCAATAAACTTATAATTATGCCACTACTTACAAACACCTTTACCGTTATTTTTCACTTACGAAAAATTAATACTCACAATGAAAAATTACCAGTGTACGCAAGAGTAACTATCAATAAAAAGCGAATAGAAATATCGGTGAAACAGTTAGTGAACCCTACTGATTGGAATGATAAGGCTGGCCTGGCCGAGCCTATTACTGACGAGTATATTCGATTCAATAATTACCTCGAACAGTTGAAAAGCACCTACTTTGCCTGTTACCGGGAAATGGTTTTACAGAAAAAAGAAATCTCCACAGAATCATTTAGAAAACTTTATTATGGTATTGAAGATGATGAATACACTTTGTGCAAATTGATGAACTATCACAATGTAGATATGAAAGAATCAGTTAGCTGGGGAACCATGAAAAATTATTTCACGACTCAAAAATACCTGGAGAAATTCTTAAAAGAACGGCAGAAGATAAAGGATATTAAGCTGGCAAAAATCAATTATAAATTTGTTACAGACTTTGAATATTATTTAAAAACATATAGGCCTTTAGACCATCAGAAACCGCTTCATAATAATGGAGTGATGAAACACATGGAACGTTTCAGAAAGATGATCAACATGGCTCTTAAAAATGAATGGATGGAAAAAGATCCGTTTAAAGCCTATAAACTAAAGTTTGTAAAATTTGAAAGAGGTTATTTAACCGAAGATGAATTAGAAAACCTGGAACATAAAGAATTTAAAATTGAGCGTCTTCAAATGGTAAAAGATTTATTTATTTTCAGTTGTTATACAGGTCTTGCCTATATCGATACCGTAACGCTAACACCGGCAAATATCATAAAGGGAATTGATAGCGAAGCGTGGCTGATCACCCAAAGAACGAAAACAAAAACTCCTGTAAAAGTTCCGCTGCTGCCCAAAGCAACAGAGATTATTGAAAAATATCGCAATAATCCAAAATGTCTCGCAGAAGGAAGTCTCTTGCCTCGGCTATCCAATCAAAGATTAAATGGCTACTTAAAAGAAATGGCTGACTTATGTGGTATTGAAAAAAACCTGACCTTTCACCTGGCCAGACATACGTTTGCTACGACAGTAACCTTAAGTAATGGTGTGCCGATAGAATCGGTTAGCAAAATGTTAGGTCATACAAAAA
>CBIGQT010000204.1:0-5860 GCA_966191655.1 uncultured Ginsengibacter sp. | reverse complement strand
TCCTGGTGTTAGTTGCTTTCATTATAGGAGTACTCACAGCATTATCACAATATCTTAAATACAGGAACACCGAGAAAAACTATTTATTTAAAAAAATGGTTCTGCCCCTAAGCGTTGCCGTTATAATCACATTCTTACTTGTATTTTTTTACCCCATAGAATTTACTAAAAAGGGTCCTGGTTTTTTAATTGCTATTTACATGGCCTTATTTGCATCCATATTTTCCGTAATTGCCAATGCTGCTTATTTAAAAACAGTTTTACAGGGAAATGTAAAGGCAGGCGGCGCAGCCATTGCACACCTGGGCTTTGCTTTAATGATTACCGGAATGCTGATTTCATCAGGCAATAGAAAAGTAATAAGCGATAACAGTAAAACAGGATTGTTTATTCCTTTTGATAAAGACCCAACAGGAAGGCAAACGGAGAACCCGATGGAAAATCTCACATTGCTAAAAGATATTCCTACACAACTGGGAAATTACACAGTGACTTACCTGGATGATTCTTCCGGACAGGAAAAGAACCGCGTTTTTTATCATATTCATTTTAAAAAAATGGATACCGCTACCAACAAAGTAAAGGAAGATTTTACGCTGACAGAAGATGTATATCAAATGAAGGATAACAATCTTAGTTCCAATCCCGGCACCAGGCATTATCTCACTCATGACGTATTCACTTATATTTCTACCACTTCAGTAAAAAATAAATCGGCGGATACGGCTCAATATAAAATTCATGAAATGGGTATCAATGATACCGTGTTTTACTCCAAAGGTTTTCTTGTTTTAAATAACATGCTTAAAAATCCTGACAACGAAAGATTTCATTTTTCTCCATCGGATACTGCATTAGTTGCTGATATTACTGTTTATGGCCAAGACAATACTAAAACGAAGGCCTACCCTGCTCTTACCATTACCAATCAGCAAATTAATTTTATTGATGACACACTTATAAGACAAAACCTTTATTTGAAACTTGCCGGGCTTGCTTCCAATAACAAGTTCAAAATCGGCGTTAAAGAATCAGAAGCGCTCACAGATTTTATAACAATCAAAGCTTACGTTTTTCCCTATATAAATCTGGTGTGGGTTGGCTTGCTAATTATGGCTTGTGGATTTATAATTTCTATTTGCCGCAGAGTTAAAGCAGCTAATTATATAACTGCATTGTCAGTTATACTAGTACTTGCAGGATTGTTTTATATGTTCTTAATTGCCAATAGTTAATTGCTTCAGCAATTTCTTTCCATAAAATATTTGCACAGACATGATTAAATTCTAAATTTACATAAGCAATGCGTACCATTTTTAATCATACTGCCTGTTTTTTTACCTTACTTATAATTTTATTTTTAAGTTCTGTTAATCGTCTTGATGCACAATCAAGATACGGGCAACATGATACCATTGTAACAACTGCAGTTGTTTATGAAGGCGATACGATAGAAGCTAAAATATTGGCCGGCGTATATCTTTGGAAAGGCACTTTAACGGCAAAGCAAAGATGGACACGCCTTAGAAATGCCGTTTATGTTACTTATCCTTATGCAAAGCGTGCCGGTATTGTTTTTAATGATATTGAAAAACATATAGCCGCAAATCCTGATAAGCAATATATCGGTAAGTATATTAACAGCCGGGAGAAGGAATTAAAAAAACAATTTGCAGAACCACTCACCAATTTATCCGTTTACCAGGGCAAAGTTTTGATGAAGCTTATCAACAGGGAAACAAAAGGTACTAATTGCTACGATATTCTAAAGCAGTTAAAGGGTGGCGTTACGGCCCGTTTTTGGGAAACGGTTGCTTTTGTTTTTGGCAGCGATCTCAAGCAACCCTATGATGCTCTCGGCGAGGATGCAGAAATAGAATCGATTGTAAAAGAGGTTCAAAGAATGTATGGTTATTCCGGGTAGATTTTCTTAATTACAATGCAATCAAATTAATCCCGGTAATTTCCGGATATTATAACAAGCATATAACTAAAAGCTCCTCTTTTTTGCTTACCTTCGCGGGCTAAATATCTTTTACTTCGTCCCCGCTTTTTAGATTTGTTATTTTTTTAGAATGAAATTAGACCTTTTAGCATTCGGTGTTCATCCAGATGATATAGAATTAAGCTGCGCCGGTACTCTTTTAGTTGAAAAAAATAATGGAAAAAAAACCGGGATCGTCGATCTTACAAAGGGCGAATTAGGAACAAGAGGAACCGCTCAAACAAGAGAAGAAGAAGCAGAAAACTCCGCCGTTATTTTAGGCGTAGACATAAGAGAAAATCTTGAAATGGCGGATGGTTTTTTTAGGAATGATGAAGAAAACCAAAGAAAAATAATAACAGTTCTTAGAAAATACAGGCCGGAAATTATTCTTTGCAATGCACCTGACGACAGGCATCCGGATCATGGGCGTTCTGCACAGTTAGTAATAGATGCAGCGTTCTTATCGGGTTTGATAAAAATAGAAACAACAGGTGAGAACAAAATAAGGCAGGAAGCATGGAGGCCGAAATATGTTTTTAATTACATTCAGGATTTATATTTTAAACCCGATTTTGTAATAGACGTTTCAAATGTTTTTGATAAAAAAATTGAGTCAATAGAAGCTTTTACCACTCAGTTTTATAATCCAAATTCAAACGATAAAGAGCCGCAAACATATGTTTCTTCTCCTGAATTTTTAGAGGGCATCATTAACCGGGCCAAGATGTTTGGAAAGATGATCGGTGTAAAATATGCAGAAGGTTTTCTTTCAAAAAAAATGATTGGAGTAAAAACTTTTGATGCATTAATTCAAAAAAGTACTTAAAAAAAGAAACCTGCGTTAAGTAAGCAGAACAACTATAACTCATTTAAATAAAAAAAATGGCAAATCCAAAATTCATCCAGGGAAAAGGTGATTTTCATATCGAATTAAAAAACAGGGTAAACCAGTATTTTATTGATCGGAAAAAACCAATGACCGGTAACAGCACCTTACTTTTAAAAGCTGTCCTTTTTTGCCTGGGATATATTTTAATTTATATTCATCTTGTATTTTTTACACCAATGCTTTGGATCGCCATACCTGAATGCATTTTGTTTGGCGGCCTTACCGCTGCCATTGGTTTCAATGTGATGCATGACGGCGCCCACGGAAGTTTTAGTAAATACAAAACTTTGAATAAAATGGCCGGGTTCTCTTTAAATTTTTTAGGAGCAAGCGCTATCATGTGGAACATGAAGCATAATATTATTCATCATACTTACACTAATATCGATGGCATTGACGATGATATTGAAGCCCGCCCCTGGCTTAGATTTGCTATTACCCAGAAAAAAATGAGATTGCATAAATTCCAGCATTATTATTTTTGGTTCTTATATACTTTACTTCATTTGGTTTGGGTATTTCTTTCTGACTATAAAAAATATTTTTCAGGAAAGATTGGCCCTGTTGTTTTAAGAAAAATGACGGTAAGAGAACATGTTTCTTTCTGGACGGCCAAGATAGTGTATGCTTTTATGTTTGTTGCACTGCCTATCTGGTTGCTTGGATTTACTGCCTGGCTGATTGGCTTTTTAATTATCACGATGGTTACCGGTTTTGTGATAAGTATTGTGTTCCAGTTGGCACATACTGTTGAGCATACCGATTTTCCTATGCCTAATGAGGATACCAACAAAATTGAAAATGAATGGGCTATACACCAGGTAGCCACTACAGCAAATTTTTCTACCGGAAATAAGCTTATTTCATGGTTGGTTGGCGGACTGAATTTTCAAATTGAGCATCATTTGTTCCCTAAAATATCACATATACATTATCCCGCAATAAGCAAAATAATCAGGCGTACCTGCAATGATTATGGGCTTACTTATATAGAATTCCCCAAAATGCGCCATGCAATACTTTCACACGTAGCTTATTTAAGAAGATTGGGAAAAGCAAATTAACATTAATTAATATAAAAAATAACCAGTCTTTTTAAAAAAATAAAATTCCTTCTTAAATTTACAGAATGAATGTAAATTTTAATGATTTAGTGCCAAAAGACTTCAATGGCAACTCTCATGTATGGATCTACCAGAGCAGCAGGGTATTTAATCTTTCCGAAGCAATACAAATTGAAGAACTTTTGAAAAATTTTGCCAGTGAATGGAAAAGCCACGGCACGCCGGTTAAAGGATTTGCCAATTTGTTTTTCGGACAATTTATAATTTTTATGGCAGATGAAACTGCTTCAGGAGTTAGCGGATGTAGTACCGATAGTTCGGTAAGACTTATTAAAAATATTGAAAAAGATTTCCAGGTTGATATGTTCGACAGGCAAATGCATGCATTCATAATGAATGAAAGAATTCAAATGGTTCCTTTATCACAAATAAATAATTTTTTAGAAGAAGGACTGCTTACGCCAAACACTTTATACTTTAATAACACTATTCTTACTAAAAAAGAATTATTAAAAGAATGGATCATTCCGGTTAAAAAAAGCTGGCTGGCTAAAAGAGTTCCTTTCTTAAGTGTTAAGTGATGTTCATTAATTTTTTTTACTCCAAACATTATCTTGCATGAATTTATCCGGAATAAATTCATTGCCTAATCGTATTATAGATATTTGTGAGACAGGATATTTAATCTGAAAGGTTATTTCATTCCGTCCATCTTTCCATACTTCTGCGGTATTTTTTAGAACAATTTTTGCTTCCTTAATAATAACTGTTAAATAAACAGGTACTGGCAAGCCGCCTTTATTTTCAATAGTAATTTTAGAACCTGTTCCGGATTTTTCAACTTTATTTATTGAAAGGTCAGGATATACCCATTCAAAAAACCATTTGTTCCAAAACCAATTTAGATTCTTTCCTGATGCATTATTAAAACTATAAAAGAAATCATAAGGCACAGGATGTTTCCCATGCCAGTCATTCATATATTGATGCAATGACTTAAAGTAAAGTGCATCACCCAACATATCCTGCAATACATAATAACACAAGCCACCTTTTCCATATGAATTAGAAAAATAAGCAGCATCGCTGTACAACTTTGTGTTTGTAATTAAGGGCACATCTTTATCAGTTCCGGAAATTTGTTCATAACGTGTTTTGCTGAAGATACCTTCATCTTCCGGTTCACCCATTAACGGAGAAATTACAGATTCTCCAATGGTGGCCCAGCCTTCATCCATCCAGGCGTATTGCGTTTCATTAATGCCCATATAGAATGGAAAATAACTGTGGAATATTTCATGCGACGTAAGCTGGACGGCATCTTTATGTGTTGGTGTTGGATTATCATTTACCATCATGGGATATTCCATTTGTTCCGTTCCATCAAATATCGTTTCATGATTAAAAGGAAATGGATATTTCGGATAATAATGACTCATGTAATAAACAGACTGATGTGCCTGGTTGGCTACATCAAAATAATCTTCATGAATTTTATTGAACGCTGCTTCCGCCAATGTTCTTCTTCCTGTTGATGAATCAACTACCACACTGCTTACATCCCATAAATAATGATTGCTGATTGCAAATGCAAAATCAGTTACATCATTTGCAGTAAATTTCCATGTACCCGTTGCCGTTAGTGAAAATACAGTTTTGTGTAAATAATCAGCTGTATCTATTACATGAATAATTTCATTTGATGTGGAAGCAATTTTCATCTTTTTAAATATGTTATCGCTAAAATTTTCTTCTGCATTCATTCTGTCGCCTGTTGCCCAAACTACATAATCTTTAGGAACAGAAATATCAACATTAAAATTTCCAAAATCATTATAAAATTCCTGCGAACCATTGTAGCTCCAGGTATCCCAGCCATCCATATCATAATACACAGCAACCCTTGGAAAAAAATAGGCA
>CBIGQT010000203.1:0-5877 GCA_966191655.1 uncultured Ginsengibacter sp. | reverse complement strand
ATGAAAGTCTCTTTTAGTTTTTCTCTCAGGCCCTGTCACTACTCCTTGCTCTGAAGCATAGCAGGACACGGCTGGCATGGTTAAAAGAAAGTTGCTTATGTTAATCACCAACAACTCTTAGAAAACCATAACCAAAAAGGTCAAAATTTTCATTTCTTTAAATACCTTAGCAACAATAAAATTTCTTTATTGTAACAAAATATCACTCCCCGATGTTTTAAGTTTGTGGCCCGGTATAAAATAGCGACACACATCATTGTTTAATAAATAACAAAAACCTTATAAAATGGAAAAAGATTCTAACGACATCAGTAAATGCCCGGTTCATAATGGCAATATGAAGCACCATGTTGGTGGTAGTGGCACCAGGAATCGTGACTGGTGGCCCAACCAGCTTAAGCTTAATATCCTGCGCCAGCATTCATCCTTGTCTAATCCGCTGGATAAAGATTTCAATTATGCCGAAGCTTTCAAAAGCCTCGACCTTGAAGCATTGAAAAAAGATTTACACGTACTCATGACCGATTCGCAGGATTGGTGGCCGGCAGATTTTGGTCATTATGGAGGCTTATTCATCCGAATGGCGTGGCACAGCGCTGGAACGTACCGCGTACATGATGGACGTGGTGGCGCGGGTGCGGGGCAACAACGTTTTGCTCCGCTCAATAGCTGGCCCGATAATGTAAGCCTTGATAAAGCCCGCAGGTTATTGTGGCCCATCAAACAGAAGTATGGCAACAAAATATCCTGGGCCGATCTGATGATCCTTGCCGGGAACATAGCACTGGAATCAATGGGTTTTAAAACCTTTGGCTTTGCCGGTGGGCGTCCTGATGTATGGGAACCGGATGAAGATATATATTGGGGTTCTGAAACCACCTGGCTGGGCAACGACCATCGCTATGCTCACGGTTCTGAAGGTGTGGTAGAAAAACATGGCGTGGTATCGGCAGATGAAGCCCCTGGTCGTAACATCCACTCCCGCAAACTGGAAGAACCGCTGGCCGCTGCACACATGGGTTTGATCTATGTAAACCCCGAAGGGCCTGATGGCAATCCTGATCCCATTGCATCAGCAAAAGACATTCGTGATACATTTGGCCGCATGGCGATGAACGATGAAGAAACCGTTGCACTCATTGCAGGCGGTCATACGTTTGGTAAAACACACGGCGCTTCTACTTCTAAACATGTTGGCAAAGAGCCGGAAGCTGCCGGCATTGAATTGCAGGGTTTTGGCTGGAGCAATAGTTTTGGTAGTGGTAAAGCCGGCGATACGATTACCAGCGGGCTGGAAGTTACCTGGACAAAAACACCCACCCAATGGAGCAACAATTTTTTTGAGAACCTGTTTGCATTTGAATGGGAACTTACTAAAAGCCCGGGCGGTGCAAGTCAATGGGTGGCTAAAGATGCAGATGATATTATTCCCGATGCATTTGATAGTGCTAAAAAACACAAGCCCACCATGCTTACCACCGATCTTTCTTTACGAATGGATCCCGGATTTGAAAAAATATCAAGACATTTTATGAAGAACCCCGATGCATTTGCAGATGCGTTTGCCCGTGCCTGGTTTAAATTAACACATCGCGATATGGGCCCGAAAGCACGATACCTGGGAGCTGATGTTCCGCAGGAAGAATTAATATGGCAAGACCCGATACCTGCTGTTGACCATGCATTAATAGACGATAATGATATTGACGCTTGTAAAGCAAAAGTGTTGGAATCAGGATTAAGTATTGCTGAATTAGTTTCTACAGCATGGGCTTCCGCCTCTACTTTCCGGGGCAGCGACAAACGCGGCGGAGCTAATGGCGCCCGCATTCGCCTTGCTCCACAAAAAGACTGGAAGGTGAACAACCCTGTGCAGTTGAAAAAAGTACTGGATATATTGGGAGGCATTCAAAAAGAGTTTAACGATGCGCAACAAAGTGGCAAGAAAGTTTCGCTTGCAGACCTTATCGTGTTGGCAGGCTGTGCTGCTGTTGAAAAAGCAGCAAAAGATGCCGGTCAGGATATTAAAGTTCCTTTCACGCCTGGGCGTATGGATGCTTCACAGGAGCAAACCGATGTAGAATCAGTTGGATATTTAGAACCGCTGGCAGATGGTTTCCGCAATTATCACAAAACAAAAATACCGGCAAGCACCGAAGAGTTGCTGATTGACAAGGCTCAATTGCTTACGCTTACTGCGCCTGAGTTAACAGTGTTGGTTGGTGGCATGCGTGCATTAAACACGAATTTCGACGGTTCCAAACATGGCATTTTCACGCAACGTCCCGGCCAACTCACCAACGATTTCTTTGTAAACCTGCTGGACATGAACACGGCCTGGAAAGCTATGGACGATACCAAAGAATTGTATTTAGGCAACGACCGCACCACCGGCCAACCCAGGTGGACCGCCACCCGAGCCGACCTTGTGTTTGGTTCCAACGCAGAACTCCGCGCCATTGCCGAAGTGTACGGCAGCGCCGATGTACAAGGCAAATTTGTGAACGACTTTGTAGCGGCGTGGAATAAAGTAATGAATGCGGACAGGTTTGATGTAGCGTGATTGTAATTTTTAATGTTGGAAAAAGGTTGCCCCAAAAAGGCAGCCTTTTTTTGTTTGTAATTCAAAGCCTCACTAGTTCAGCATAACAATTATAACTTTGCTTTGCCGGACCACAGGATAATAATAACTAAGATTTGAATTATACAGATACAATAAATAAATTGTATGTCCGCAATAACTTCTATTAATGAAATTGATTTAACAGCTCCTGCAGGCAAAAAGTATACTAACATTGACCGGGAATGGCGTGAGGAATTTATTTACTTTCTGATGGTTGATCGTTTTAATGACGGTGTAGCCAGAGTTCCCGTTAGCGGCCAGGGACGTTCTAACGGTATAAGGACACCCGATAATTTTTTTTATGGCGGTAAAATAAAAGGCATCACCAACAACCTCGATTACATTGCAGGGCTGGGATGCACAGCAATATGGCTGTCACCCGTGTTCGAAAATAACGCAGGAGCTTACCACGGCTACAACATTCGTAATTATCTAAATATTGATCCGCATTTTGGAACTAAAGAAGATTTAATTGACCTGGCTGATGCTGCACACAATTATAAAAAAAACGGGGAACCATTTCCGCTTCGCATCATTCTCGATGTTGTAATAAATCATTCGGGAGATAACTGGTTTTATAAAGATGAAGATAAACCAGGTGTAAATTCCTACACTTACTTTAACGATATACAATTTGATTTCGGTGACTGGCGCTTTGCTGATCGCCCGCTTCCTGTGGAATTGAGAAATCCTGATCTATACCATCGCCG
Source organism: uncultured Ginsengibacter sp. (assembly GCA_966191655.1). Taxonomy (GTDB): domain Bacteria; phylum Bacteroidota; class Bacteroidia; order Chitinophagales; family Chitinophagaceae; genus Ginsengibacter. The sequence continues at coordinate 2,544 of CBIGQT010000203.1, read as the reverse complement.
CGGTAATATGCAAAATTATGATACCTATCCTGAGAATCAGCATGGCGACATGTCTGGACTGAAAGACTATGAGAATGACGATGATAAAGATGGTTCTGAATTAATAAATATTTTAATTAAAAGCTACTGTTACTGGATACGTGAGGCTGATATTGATGGATTTCGTGTGGATGCTGTTAAGCACATGGGCGAATTAGCCTGTTCACGCTTTTGCTCTAACGTAAGAGAGTATGCGTATTCGCTCGGCAAACGTGGCTTCTTTCTTTTTGGAGAACTGGCAGTTAGTGATGATGATATTTATAACCGTTATATAGGGCAAAATACTTCCGCAAGTGATGATGATGGTACGGTATTTTTTGGTATTGATTCCTTACTCGATTTCCGGCTTGCCAAAGGTATTGACGGAGACACAGTTAATGGCCCTCTTCGTGATGTAATCAGAGGTAATACCGGGCCTGAAAGTATTTTCAACAGGTTAGCGGCACAGGCGCAAAGGGCATTAAACAGGGGGGAAATTGGAAGATATCTTGTAACTTTTGTAGATAACCATGATAGCTTCTGGCAACCCGATGGACGAATTGCTGCCTCTGCCACAGACGAACAGGTTATTGCAGCAATCGGTTTTTTGCTTTGTTCGCTCGGCACCCCCTGCATTTATTATGGAACGGAACAGGGCTTCAGTGGCAGCGGGGAAGATAATAATATACGGGAAGCTATGTTCGACATGAACGATATGTCAGCAAGTCTTTTAAATACCAATTGTATTATTTACCGCGAAATCTCAAAAATAGCAACTGTAATGCGAACAACTCCTCCCCTGCGTTTTGGCAGGATGTATTATCGCGGCATTTCGGGCGACGGCATCAATTTCGGTTTACCTTTTGGCAATTCATATACGCTTGCTTTTTCGCGAATAGTCTACAGCAGGGAAGTTTTGGTTGCTTTTAATGTATCAGGCGAAAACCGCAGTGATTATGTTATTGTTGATGCGTTCTATCATAAAAAAGACGATCGCTTACATTTCATTTATGGCGACACGGGAAGCGTTATAGTAAGTGAAGCACCCGGCGGAATATTAAATGTGCAACTGCATCTTGCCGGCCATCAATTTGTAATTTTAGAATAGTATTGCTTCATTTATCGTTCGTTAGTTAATTGTTTTGGTGCAGCATCTCCTGTGTAATTAATTTTTTCAATCACGTATTTTTAAAATGCGTTTAGCCTTAATAGTTATATAGGCATTGTAATTGATTTAGGAGAATTGCAAGTGATTATTGAGCCCGGAAAAATTAGGTTAAATAAATTTATTATTGCAATCAATTTATTACTTGCTACTTTTGACAGGTATCTTAATAACGGTCAGGCGTAGGTTGGAAGATAAACAACTGAGTTTAATAAAAAAAATCTTGGCCGGAATTTTGTAATCAGTAACTTCATCTATAAACCAAAAAAAATAATATCGTGAAAATCAATTTTAAACCAGTTGTTGTAATGGCACTTTTATGTGTCACAGGATGTGTAAGTACCAAAAAATTTAACGCACTGCAGTCAAATTACAATTCGTTACATGACCAGCAGACTGCTCTGGTGCGGGATAATGAAGATTGTAAAAATAGTCTTGGCATTGCCAATTCAAAAATAAGCAGTCTGCAGGATCAGCTAACTTCAGAACGTAGTCACGTAGCGTCGTTACAATCTGCATTAGATAAATGTCTTACTTCTGCCAGCTCAGGCAATGTAAATATTTCCAAACTAATAGACGAGATTAACGCTTCAAATAAATATATACAGGAGTTGGTAAATTCCAAGAACAAAAGTGATTCTTTAAATATGGTGTTAACCAACAACCTTACAAGATCTTTGAGCAAAGATGAGATGCAAAGTGTAGATGTGAAGGTATTAAAAGGCGTCGTGTATATTTCTCTTTCTGATAATATGCTCTACAAATCGGGCAGCTACGAAATATCGGATAAAGCCGGGGAAACCTTGTCGAAGATTGCAAAAATTATTACAGACTATAAAGATTTTGATGTATTGATTGAAGGTAATACCGATAACGTTCCTATTTCAAAGACTAACATTCGCAATAACTGGGATCTGAGTACGCTAAGAGCCTCTTCTGTTGTGCAGGCATTGCAAAATAATTATGCAGTAGACCCTAAACGCCTTACTGCTGGTGGCCGCGGAGAATACAACCCTATTGCCAGCAATGATACAGAAGCCGGAAAAGTAATGAACAGGCGTACAGAAATAATTATTACTCCCAAACTTGACCAGTTTATGGATCTGATAGATAAAGCACCTGATGGCGCTGATTCTACAAAGACAAAATAATAGTTTCTTAATCCCTGTAATGAGTTTCATGTTAATTTCCTGATATTAGCATGAAACTCATTCTTTTTTAAATACGTTTAACCTTAACCGTTATACAGATAAAATTTATATATTATTGAGTTAAAAAAAATGAATGCCTCAAAAAAGATGTTCCAACCCTTTGATATTCGCAGGCGATACGTTACTTTAGTATATCCAATCTTTTAGAAA
>CBIGQT010000202.1:0-5897 GCA_966191655.1 uncultured Ginsengibacter sp. | reverse complement strand
GCCGGCATCAAATACTCTTCCTTCTAATGTTTGAGCAAATAATTGAGTGCTGCACATTGCAGCAGTTAGAAAAAACAAGCGCTTCATTTTAGTAAATTTATTGGTTAGATGTAAATATTTACCAGGGAATACAATAATGATTTACTCAGGTTAAAGTAATGCTGGAAAAATATTCATGTTTAATAATACATAAAGCCTGAAAAATTTCTTTAAAGGAAATAATCGCCAAAATGTATAATGTATGTGATGGCTATTATGAAAAACACCACGGTGGGGGAGAGGAAGTGCTAAGATAGGTAATTGGTAAACTACCCGAATTATGTCTTTTATAAGTAGGTACCTTTTGTTGTTGAATAAGAAAAAGATTATTTATAGTTTCAAAGTTATTGGTAAAATGATCTAAACGAAAATTTAATATGGGTAGTTTTTTTTCTGATGTATTATTGTTGTTATTTAATATTTGAGCCATGGCAAAGTCTCTTAAGTTATCTTCTTCATTATCTGAAATACAACTTATGTAAATACTGTCGCCAAAATTCTTTTGATTTATTATATCATACATCTGTCCTTTAAATTCAAATTCATTTTCATCGTCGCCGTCAAATGAAAAGTCAGTATTTGTTTGAAAATCTTTTTTTGAAAAGACAAATGACACAACTTTATTTTGATTAAAAGTAGAATTTAATATGACCGTCCTTTGTGAATTATGAATTGATTGAAGACTGATACGCCAGGCGATATAAAAGCCGCTACCACAAAGCAGCATTACAAAAAATGAAAATATTGCGCTAATTTTTTTCAACAGGGAATTTTGGGAAAGCGCAAGATAGATAAGAATATTTAAATAAGATTTAAAAGAGATGAATGTGACGCCGGCTTTTATTTTGAATCCGGTTTTGTTTCCCAAACCAAAGCGCTTGCACCTAATATTGCGGCATCAGATTCTTTTAATTCGCTGAATAATAATTTTACTTTATTCTGAAATATGGGAAGAAGATTTTTTTCCATACTTTTCTTAACGGGGTCCATCAAAAGTTTTCCAGCTTTACAAACTCCGCCAAATAAAATAATTGCTTCGGGGGAAGAGAACATTACAAAATTCGCCAGCGCTTCACCAAGAATTTCACCGGTATATTTAAAAACATTTTTAGCAACTTTATCTCCTTCTATTGCTGCTTCATACACGGCTTTTGAATCAAGCTGTTTATTGGGAATTTTTCTTAAAACACTTTTTTTATCCGGTTTTTCATTAAGCATTTCTTTAGCAGTAAGAGTAATACCGGTGGCAGATGCATAAGTTTCTAAAGAGCCGCGCATGCCTGTACCTGAGTGAAGACGGCCCTTTGGGCGTATTATAGTATGTCCCAATTCACCTGCAAAACCATCATGGCCAAGAATTAAATGGCCGTTTGCAATAATGCCACTGCCTACACCCGTTCCTAAAGTTATCATTATAAAATCATGCATTCCCCTCCCGGCGCCATACATCATTTCACCAACTGCAGCAGCATTGGCATCATTGGTTAAAGTACATGGCTTTTTAAATTTATCTGATATAAGTTTTGCAAGAGGAATAATACCTTTCCATAATAAATTGGGGGCATATTCAATCGTACCGTTATAATAATTTCCATTAGGTGCGCCCACTCCAATTCCCTTGATTAATTCTTCTCCACCTATTTCTGTTATGATGGGTTCGATTTCATAATACAATTCATTAATAAACTTATGTACGTCATTGTGTTTATTTGTTGGTAGCGTACCCCTGTTAGAAATTTCTCCACGATGATTTACAATTCCAAACTTTGCGGTAGTTCCCCCAATATCAATACCAATCGCATATTCCAACGGTGCTTCCATACTTTTAATATAATCTTTTTTTCATACTAATAAAAAGTTGTCAGGCAGGTTGCCCTTCAAATGCTCCCTCGGGCGAGGCAATTTCGCCGGTATCTTCAACAGGAATTTCATAATCGATTCCCTGTCTTTTTAAAATGCCTTTTACAACAAATGCAAATAAAGCAATGTAGGCGAAACATATTACAGGTACCCAATACGAAAGATGTATTCCATATCCAACTATATCACTTTTAGATTGGAGATAGTCAGCCAGTTTCCCCTGGATAGGAGGAATGATACCGCCCCCTAAAATCATCATGATTAAGAATGCAGATCCTTGTGTAGTATATTTTCCAAGACCTGCTATTGACAAAGTAAAAATGCAAGGCCACATAATTGAACAAAATAAGCCACCGCTTAAAAATGCATAAATAGCAACAGTGCCTGTTGAAAATAATCCTATAAGCATTGAAATCATACCTAATAATCCAAAAATTAAAAGCGTGCGTGCAGGCTTGTTATTGCTCGCATAAAAAGCGCCTATTTGAATAAGTACACATACAATATAATAATATAATATAGTTATGTCATGTTTTGAAATTGCATTAACAGCTAAAACAATTGCGAAAGCAATTAAGGGAACAATAAATGTGAGCAGTTGCTTGGTGGCAGGTTTAAAATCAAACGCGGCAATAGAACCTACCCATCTTCCAATCATTAAGCTTCCCCAATACATTGAAACAAAAAGGGCTGCCTGCGAAGATTGAAAGCCACCAAAGTCAGGTTGTTTTAACAATTCACTCAGGTTACTAACAATGGTTACTTCAGTACCTACATAAACAAAAAGTGCCAACATACCCAGGACCAATTGAGGATATTTCATTGCACCCCATCCATCCGGATTTTTTCTTGCGCTGATATTTGAAATTAGCAGACTTAAGACAACAACTGCCAGAGCACCAAATAACCATTTCATACGATAGGTCTCAAGATCATGTTTTTCTATATCAGATAATAATGACGGATCGGTTTTATAACTATTAAACACAGGAACAAACATTATAATAAGAAGACCTGTCATAATTAATAATGAATACAAAACTTTGTTCGCCTTTTCAGTTTTCTCAGTAGAAATTCCAGCGGGCACTTTTTTTGAAAAATAAAATAAGGCAGCCGCTCCTAAAAATAAAATACCAACGAAAGTATACAGAACGACCACTTTACTTAGTCCTAAAGCAGCAATCTTTTCATCGGGCACATAGGCTGTTGTACCAAATAATGCAAATGCAACAATGAGCGGTCCTATCATGGTTCCAAAGGAATTGATACCACCACCAAGATTCACCCGGCTTGTCCCGGTTGATGAATCGCCTAATGAAATAGCAAATGGTTGCGCCGCTGTTTGCTGAAGGGAAAAGCCTAATGCAACAATAAAAAGGCCCACCAGCATCCCGGTAAAAGTATTTGCATTAACTGCGATAATCATGGCAACTGCTCCCAGCGCTGAAAATAGTAATCCATAAACAATACTTTTTTTATAACCCCATTTCGCTACGAGATCCTTACCACCAAAGGCTCCATAAGCAAACAGGGCAAGCGCTCCTAAATAATAAGCGAGATAAAAAGCAAAATCTACCAGTTGACTTTGAAACTGATCGAGATGAAAATAATGTTTGCAAAAAGGAATAAACACGCTATTGCCTGCCGCAATAAATCCCCAGAAAAAAAATACAACAATTAATGTGCTTAATGCTCCATAGTTAGTGGGTACAAATTTTCCGCCGGAAGTTTTTGGAATAGAAGAAATATTCATTGTGGGTGTAGCCATCGTAATAAGAATTTAAAAATGAAAATAGGGGAATTTTTTCAAGGTATGAATTTTCATTAATAATTTTTTAATAAGAAAATCATTGTTACTTTGAAGAATATATTTTTAAGGTATGGAAATTATTCATGTAAGTGCTGAATGTTATCCAATTGCCAAGGCAGGCGGCCTTGGCGATGTTGTTGGTGCATTGCCGAAATATCAAAACAATCTTGGTCACATTGCGAAGGTAGTAATGCCTATGTACCGGACAAGATTTTTATTTGAAAATAATTTCGATGTAGTTCACAAAGGTGCATTTGGCCTTGCTAATTACTGGTTAGATTATACCATAATAAAAGAATCAAACAATGTAACAGGATTCGATTTATACCTTGTTGATATTTATGGAATATTGGATCGTGAAAAAATTTATGGGTATGACGATGATTCATTAAGATTCACTGCTTTTCAGATCGCAGTGGTTGACTGGATGAGCAAATGGAATCATCATCCAGATATTGTTCACGTTCACGATCACCAGGCTGCATTGATTCCATTTATGATGCAACATTGTTATGCCTATCGTCACTTATCACCTATAAAAACCATACTCACTATTCATAATGCGCAATACCAGGGATGGATGGGCTGGGAAAAATCGAATTATATTCCTCATTGGGATGCATGGAAATCCGGCTTGCTTGAATGGGGAGACGCAATTAATCCACTTGCCAGTGGGATAAAATGTGCAGCTAAAGTATCCACCGTTAGTCCGGGATATTTGGAAGAATTAAGACATGATGCAAATGGGCTGCAAAATTTATTCGAGTATGAGAGAGGAAAATGTTATGGCATATTAAACGGAATAGACACCGATGTATGGAATCCTGAAAATGATTTTTATATTGAAGAAAATTTTAGTGTAGAAGATTTTGAAAATAAAAAAGCTGCCAACAAAAAAGTTTTATGCGACCAGTTTAATCTTGATGAGAGTAAACCTTTAATTGTTTTTATCGGAAGGCTGGTAGGAGAGAAGGCCGCAGATTTGCTTCCTGCTGCAATCAGTGATTCAATTTATCACATGGAAGGCAAAATGAATTTTTTAATTTTAGGAAGCGGGGAATATTGGGTGGAACAGCAACTTCAGAATATGAGGGGCCATTTTCTCGGTTATTATAATTCGCAAATAGGTTACAATGAAAAACTAAGCCACCAGATGTATGCAGGAGCAGATTTTTTATTAATGCCGAGCCGGGTGGAGCCTTGTGGCCTCAACCAGATGTACGCAATGAGATATGGTACGATTCCTATTGTAAGAAACACAGGTGGACTTCGGGATACTGTAAAAGATTTTGGTGATGAAGGCGGTTATGGAATTTGTTTTGACAATGCTACCGTATGGGATATAAGTTATTCCGTTCACCGTGCCGTGCAATTGTACGAACAACAGGAACGGGTAAACGAAATCAGAAAAAAAATTATGCAGATTGATAACAGTTGGGAAAGAAGTGCACAGGTATATATTAACTTGTATAATTCCTGATTGTTGATTGTTTGGTTTAAAATGAATAAATTGTTGAATTGATTGTACGATTGCAGTCTATATTTCCCCCTATTTAAATTATTATTATATAATTAATAACTTCTTAAAAAATATAACTCTAAACTTCTAAATTCAAAAACCATGTGGATCAGTAAATCTTTAGTTGCGGTAATACTTGGTGGCGGTGCAGGAACCAGGCTTTATCCCCTAACAGCCAGCAGGAGCAAGCCTGCCGTGCCCATTGCAGGAAAATACAGGTTGGTAGATATTCCCATATCCAATTGCATCAATTCTAATATTAACAGGATATTTGTGCTTACGCAATATAATTCCGCTTCGTTAAATAAGCACATTAAAAATACTTACCAGTTTAGCGCTTTCAGTACAGGATTTGTAGATATCATGGCAGCCGAACAAACTCCTGATAATCCGCAATGGTTTCAAGGCACTGCTGATGCGGTACGCCAGTCGTTGCGGCATATTCAAAATATCGAATTTGATCATGTGCTGATTCTTTCCGGCGACCAGTTATACCAAATGGATTTTGGAAACATGTTTCGTACTCACGATAAAAACGGCGCAGATATTACTATCGCAACGATACCGGTAACAGAAAAAGAAGCTACAGAGTTTGGCATTCTAAAATCTGATGAAGAACAAAAAATAACTTCTTTTATTGAGAAGCCCGGCTATGATAAATTACCAGAT
>CBIGQT010000201.1:0-5901 GCA_966191655.1 uncultured Ginsengibacter sp. | reverse complement strand
AAATAGCAATGAGCGCAGGCAGTATATTGCGCCTGCGAAGCACAAAGCCGTTCAATTCTTTAACTTCTTTAAAACCGGAGTATTTTCAATAAACAATTTAAAATTATCAGGGCGCTGAATAATGTCATTATGTGCACGGGTTGTATGTATGAAAATAATTTTATTGTTTTGAAGAACCCCTGGCGTTATATCCGTTTCTTCAAGCGAATCTGCCGGCACGTTTAAATTTTTTATTTGCCGCATCATGTCTTTTGTTTCATCATAAGTGCCGCCATTATCTGTATAAAGATTTATAAACCGATGATCACCGGCAGCAGTTAGCCAGGTCAGAAATTTATCTGTGTCAGCATATAAGGCATCAAACAAAATAACTTCGTTTACGGGCACGTTACCATTTTGTAAAATATTAGCTATGACTCTGTATGCACCGCTATGACCGGCAAGAATAACATTTCCAATATTGTCATTTTCAGATATAACGTGCATGCTTACCAGTTTTTGAAGAACATCAGCTACCAGTTTACTGAAGGTATTTTTTTGTTCCAGCTTACCACTATAACTATCCGGAGCATCTTTAGCAGTTTCAGCTAAAACCAATACAGCGTTAGTTCCTGATTCAGCAAATTGCCTTGACAAACCATACCTTACCAAAGCGCTGTCAATATTATTATTCCATCCGTGAAACCAGAAGATCATATCCACTTTCTTCTTTGCAATAAAATTCTTTGGCGTAATAATAATTACAGAACTATCCGAATAATGATCTGCTGTATTATATAAGACATCATTATACAGGTGGCCCTTCATTCTGCCTGTGTCAGGGAAGGACGTATGGGAAGATGTTATTTTAAATTGATTTAGTTGAGCCTGGCAAATACTCACTGTGCATGCACTTAATAAAACGAAGAAGATCGACAGTCTTTTTACCATACCCCGGGAATTATTATAGATAAATATAAGAAATGAGTTCAATCAACGGCGGTGTGTGACTTTCCAGAGATAACGTTATTGTTTTAGGAAGGCCAACCGAAGAAGGATAAAAATTTTGATGAAGATTATTAATGAATTGTATATCTTGTGAACGGTTTTTCATAGGATATTGGATTTTAAAGCGGGACTAGATTTCTATCTTGGTCCCTTTTTTATTTTAATTCTTTACAGAAATATTGCGTGACTGGAGTTTTATTTGTGGGTCAAAAGTATGGCCGCGTGAATAAAACCAGCGGCGATTAATTTCCGAAACAAAACTTACCCTCAATTCGTTATCAGGAGAACGAATTGACGGTAGTTAAGGGTTTCAGAGAGAAGTACATAATGTACTCTTTCTGGATGGGTTTTAAAAAAACCTGATAGTTGTTTTGTCGAAAGAGTAACTGTCCAGGTTTGGATATATTTTAAAGCGGGTTTTAAGCGATAGATGCGATTTGCCTGATTGCATCGGGAATTTTTTCAAATTCTTTGTACTTATCAAAAAAATAATCTGCTCCTGCTTGCTCGCACTGCTTCTTTATTCTCTCATCAGGTGTATCTGATACCACAATTACAAATATTTTTTGATTATCCTTTTTTATTTCTCTCAATAACTCCATTGAATTGTTTCCAGCCAGCGCCAGATCAAGCAGCACAATATCAGGAGGGTTGCTTTTTATTTTCTTTGATGCATCTAAATAACTTATTGAAATCTCAATATCTTCAATCTCAGCCGACTCGGTTACGAGTTCTCCCAATCTTCGTGTTAGGAGCGTTGACTTATCTACAATCAATATCCTTGTTCTCATCTTATATTGTAAAGTAAAATCATGAAAATAGAAATGAGTGTAGAAGTTACACTTATAGTCTTGTAGAAGTAATTCTACTCACCTAAAACAGGTGTAGTGCAAGTGTGGTGCTAATGGTGTGATATGTCTGATATAATGTGATGAGTAATGGCATAGCGGGTAAGTTCTGAATTGGTATTTAGCCGAAGTTTTTCCATGATCCTGTGCCGGTGCGTGCTTACGGTGGTCAGTGCCAGAAAAAGTTCTTCCGCAATTTGAGTGGTGGTTTTACCCAAAGCAAGCATTTTAAAAATTTCAAACTCCCTGTTTGATAGATCTTCGTGATGGCTTCTGCTGACTTCAGGTTGAATCAAAAGTCTTTCTGCAATTTCCGGAGTTATATATTTTTTGCCTGCAAGGATGCGCTCTACAGCGATTATAAGTTCTTCAGGAGCAGCATTTTTATTCAGGTAGCCGGACGCTCCCGCCTTCAGAGCCCTCACGGCATATAGATCTTCGGAATAAATGCTAAGTATTAACACAGGCAAAGAAGGCTTGGTCAGTTTAATTTGCTGCAAAGCTTCCAGGCCATTTCTGCCCGGCATGTCCAGGTCGGATATTACCAAATCCCAATCGTGTAAAGTCACCTCCTTTACAAGAGATTCGCCATCACTCACCTGTTTTATTTCAACTGACGGATATTCGTCCTTTAAAATCTGAACAAGTCCTAATCGCACGAAACTGTGATCATCAGCAAGAATTATTCTTTTCATTTACTAAATTCTTTTCCTTTGGTAAACTACTATTGTTTGTAAGGTAAACTTATGGAAATCTTTGTTCCTTTTCCTTTCGCAGAATTAATTTCAAAGTGCCCATCGAGGGAGCGAACCCTTTCTCTCATTCCCAGTATTCCAAATGTCTTTGTGTTTAAAATGGTACCCGTATCAAATCCCACACCATCATCTTCTATGCTCATATTAATTGTTTTGTCAACAACAATTAGTGAAATTAAAACTTTTTTAGCCTTTGCATACCTCGTAATGTTTGTAAGAGATTCCTGGAATATTCTGAAAATATTGGTAGCAATATCTTCATGAAGTTTTAATTCAGGATTAGAAATCGTAATGTCTGCGGGGATATGGGTATTGTCCGTGAACTGCTTTATGTGCCACTCCATGGCTTCCGGCAATCCATAATTATCAAGGGTTGCCGGCCTGAGCTCGTTCAGAATTTTTCTTACAGATTGATTACTTCCATCTAATAATTCAATTATGTTTTTAAGCTTATTGTTGATAGTTTCTTTTTTGTCTGATGTATTTTTTTGAATCCAGGCTACGTCCATTTTTATGGCGGTAAGTTGCTGCCCCAATTCATCATGTATTTCCCTGCCAATTCTCGTGCGTTCTTCTTCACGGACATTTTGCAGGTGAGTGGTTAAGAGGCGAAGTTGTTCATTGTAATTGTTAATCTGCAATTCAGTCTTTTTTTGTTCTGTAATATCTAATACAGTTCCAAAAAATCTGGTCGGTGTTCCATCTTCGTCCCGGTCCAATTCAGCCCGTGTACTCACCCACTTTATAGATCCGTCCAGGAAAACGATACGATGATCTAGCTGATACTCCTTCAACCCTTTGGCTGCCAGTTCCAGGTTGTCATGAATTAATTGTACATCATCAGGATGAACGATTTCTTTTACAAATGTTGCTGACAATAACCGGTCCTCTTTTATGCCAAATATTTCATTTGCCTGTTGCGAGAGATTCATCTCGTTGCTGATAAGGTTCCAATCTATAAATCCAAAATGCGCAATTTCGGCACCTTTCAGTAGCTTTTGAGTTAGTTGTGTTTCATTCTCCTCGGCCATTTTCCTTTTTGTGATATCACGGGTTACCGCCAAAACAGAAATAATTTCCTTGTCAGCATTTCTAAATGGAACTGCATGTGTCTCCAGCCACCGTTGTGTGCCTTTAAGGCCGGTGATTGTAAATTCCATTGTTACAGTATTGCCATTGAAAACGTCTTCTAACAATTTAGAATATTGAGCCCGATATGGCTCATTGATAAGATCTATAACTTTTTTGCCTTTAACCATCTCCAAACTATCTGCCTCTATCATGGCAAGGCCTGCCGGATTAATATCAAGCAGGCAACCTTCTTTGTCCATCAATTTAACGCATTCAGGTTCATTTTGAAGTATGGTTTTTAACCTGTTTTCACTTTCAGCCAGCTCAATCTCTACCATCTTCCTTTCTGTAATGTCTTCCGCATATCCATATTCCATTTTGGCACCATCACTCCCAATCACAACGTTTGCTTTTTCTGATATCCATCTTAGGGTGCCTTCAGGTCTTATTATTCTGTATATTAAATCGGTTTTACCTGTGATGGCAATATTTTGATACGCTTCCAAAAACCTTTCCCTGTCATCCGGATGGATAGAATTAGTAAAATCCGGGGTATTATTGTAAAAATCGTCACATGGTCGTCCCCATATTATCTCATAGGAAGAACTTATGTAAATTTTCTGCCGGGTGTCCAGGTTTTGGACCCAGTAAACACCTGGAATGTTTTCTACAAGATTTTGAAAAAGTTTATTTGATTGATTCAACTCTTCATCTGCCTTTTCTTGCATCGAGCTTTTTTCAAACATTTCCAATGCAAAAGATATATTTTGCGTAGCGCTTTCAAGAAGTGCTATTTCTTCTTCATCAAAAAAATTTTTCGTATCTGCATATAATGTGAAAGCGCCAATCACTTTGCCAAATTTCTTTATAGGAAGTGCCACATTAGATTGGTAATTTCTTTTCAGAGCAGCTACTTTCCAAAAGGCCATTTTAGGCTCTGTCTCTATGTCATTGCAGGCAATCGTTCTTCCGTGGGTTATTGACAGCCCTGATGGTCCTCGTCCTTCGACTGCTGAATTATCGGCTTTCACCTTAATTTCTGAAAGGTACCCTAGTTCTGCACCGGCATACGCGAAAGGATCCAGGTCAAGCGTGTTTTCATTAACTATGCCTACCCACGCCATTTTGAATTTACCGATATCCACGGCAATTTTACAGGCCTGGTTAAACAATGCTTCTTCGTTATTGGTATAAACAATCATTTGGTTGAACTGGCTAAGGAAATAATACAACCTGTTACTTCTGGTTATCTTTTGCTCTGCTTGTTTTTGTACGGTGATATCTCTTATAATTGCAAGTACTTCGTTTTCATTTATAGCTGCATAGCGGCCTTCAAAGTCATGGATGCCATCGGGGTATGGGAGTTGGTATTCATGTGTCGGCAATGTTCCTCCGTCCAGTACGATGCCGATATTCGTTAAAATTTCTGCAGCAAGCGCAGGAGGAAGTACTTCGGCGCAATTTTTTCCAAGGAAATCTTCAGGGGCAACAAAGGGCTTCATATCCCTGGATGGCTGAAAATCCGTGATAACTCCCAAACGGTTAGCTACAAAAATCATGTCTGGGATAGCATTTAAAAAAGCAGTATTGCGGGCGAGGCTTTTTTGCAGCATGTCGCTCTCCGTGTTTTCGTGCTCAGTGGCGACCGCTTTTGCCTGCTTCAGCGCCGATTTTATAGCCTGCCCAAGCGTTGAAAGATCGTTCTTCAAAAGGTAATCATCAGCACCCATCTTCATCACTTTGGCTGCGAATAATTCATCTGCGTGGTCGGTCAGCAGTATAAAAGCAATCCCGGGGTTTTTCTTATTTTTTATTTCCAGGGCTTTTACCGCATCCATACCTTGTACACGATGATTGGCAAGAATTACGTTCGGGTTGTATGATTCCAACTCATCAATATAGAAAGCCTTATTATCAACTGCTTTTATCTCAACATTAATTTTTGCTTTCTGTAAACTATTGCGAATGGCTAATACGTCCGCTTCGTTGCTTTCAAGTACCAGTATCTTTATTTTCGGAGGCATGTTATAATATGATTTGTAGTAAATGTAGGTTCTTCCTGCTATTTTTTTTTGAATTTTTCAATAAGGTTGGGCTTCCTCTCAAGGAAGCGGAGCAGGCTGTACGGATGGTTTTGCAACCAGGCAATCACCAACATCATTTAAAGGCAACATACTAAATTATTTTCACTCCCGTGCCGTGTCTCTACTCCAGGCCTTGTGCTGTTGCAGGACACGGCT
>CBIGQT010000200.1:0-5917 GCA_966191655.1 uncultured Ginsengibacter sp. | reverse complement strand
ACATACCTTTTTACCAGATGAAACTAATTGCAGGAAGGAATATGCTTCGTAGTGATAGCATGAAAGAATTGGTGATTAATCAAACACTCGCTAAAGCGATTGGCTTTGCAAATCCGCGTGATGCAATAGGTAAGATGCTTTACAATATTGGTCCTAACGGAGATAAAGGTTACCCGATCGTTGGCGTTATTGCTGATTTTCACCAGGGTTCTTTTCATGATGCTATTCTTCCTGCGTTAATTGAAAATTGCAATGGAAAAAAATCTATCCCGAAACTCGTCTTGATTACAGCTTTTTGAATGAAAGTATTAGCTGGTTATATGCACAAGATGAGAAAACAGCATGGCTTATAAGAGCAGCGACCATTATTACCATTTTCATTTCCTGCATGGGTTTATTTGGCCTTGCTATGTTCACCGCACAAAGAAGAACAAAAGAAATTGGTATAAGAAAAGTGTTGGGTGCAAGTATTATTAATATCACGGCGATGCTTGGTAAGGATTTTTTAAAACTGGTATTTATTTCAATCGTTATTGCTTCACCTATTGCCTATTATTTCTCGCATGAATGGTTGCAGGATTTTGTATATCGAACAAACATTAGTTGGTGGGTATTTGCTTTAGCAGGTATGATTGCGGTGTTAGTTGCACTCGTTACAATCAGCTTTCAATCCATAAAAGCAGCAATAGCAAATCCTGTGAAGAGTTTGAGAACGGAATAAAGCAGCCCATCCTAAATCCTTCCCGAAGGGAAGACTTGCGAGATGCTTAAATTATATGAACAACTTTAAATTATATCGAACTAAAAAGTCCTCTCCTTTGGAGAGGATTTAGGAGAGGCCTCTATGTTTAAAAATTATTTCAAATCCGCCTGGCGCAATGTGAAAGCCAATAAATTTTACAGTGTGATAAACATAAGCGGGTTGGCTGTGGGTTTGGCAACCGGAATTATGCTGCTGCTCTGGGTGCAAAATGAATGTAGCTACGATACATTTAACCAGCAATATAAAAATATCTACCAGTTAAATTCGCACATTACTTTAGAAAGTAAATCACTTGCCTGGCAAGGAGCACCCGGACCATTAGCTATAATGTCAAAAAAAATTCCAGGTGTAATTTCTGTTTTAAGATTGGTAAGCGACAATGAAAATCCAACGCTGTCTGATAAAGTGTTATCCAATATTGATCAAACAAAAGTATTTGACAATAACAATATTATTTATGCAGAAAGTAATTTTTTAAACTTCTTCAACTACAAATTATTGCATGGTAACCGCAATGCCTTTTTACCGAATTCATATTCTGTTGCACTCACACAATCAACAGCCAAAAAATTATTTGGTACAGGTGATGCCATTGGCAAAATTGTGCAGTTTGATAAAAATAATTTTACAGTAACCGCGGTTTTGCAAGACTTCCCGCACAACTCTTCTTTGCAATACGATGCTATCTTCCCGGTAGATTATTATGCGCAGCAATTCACAGCTCATGGCGGCAATCATGGTTGGAAAACAATAGATGAAGATGTAAACGATTATAGTTTTAGAACATTCCTTCTGCTAAATCCAAATGCCAATACTTCAACTATTGAAACAAAACTTACACATTTATTTAATGCAATGAAAAATGGTCAGGCTCAAACAACTTTTCAATTGCAAAACTTAGGAGACCTTCATCTTACAGGAATTGACGGCGATAATTCCGCATTGCAAACGGTAAGAATAATGGCTCTTGTTGCAATATTAATATTGATTATTGCAAGCATTAATTATGTAAACCTTTCTACCGCCCGGGCGCTTACAAGAATTAAAGAGATAAGTATAAAAAAAATCATTGGCGCAAAAAGAAGGCAATTGTTTTTGCAATTCATCACCGAGACAGTATTGACATTCATGTTTGCTATTATCATCGCAATTGCTTTAATTGTTTTATTGAAGCCATTGTATGATAGAATTACAGGCGAACAATTAATTCTTTCTCTGTCCAACTTTTCCATGTTAGAAATTTGGTTTTTCACACTGTTAGGAACAATACTTATTTCGGGCATTTATCCTGCAATGTTATTATCATCGTTCAATCCTTTAGGCACCGTGCGTGATAAAAGTTTTTTGGGTATTAAAACGTCTTCATTCAGAAAATCATTAGTCGTTCTTCAATTTGTAATCTCGTTCATATTGTTAGTCGGCACAATTGTAATGGGAAAACAAATGGCATATATAAGCAATAAAGATTTGGGTTATGATAAGAATTATGTTTTTACTGTTTCATTCCCCAAAGAAGCAACGAAAAATGCTGATGCAATAGAAAATGAATTGCTATTGCAAAAGGGCATATTAAATGTTTCATTTAGCGGCACAAGAGACATTACCAATGTAACAGAGGTTTCAGGAGATATTCTTTGGGATGGAAAAAAAGATAATGTTCCGTTTATGCTTTGGCGTGTACAGGCAGATAAAAATTTTATACCTACAATGAAGTACCAGTTTATTGCAGGAACAAATTTTACCGGAACGCCTTCTGACGATAATAAATATATTTTGAATGAAACTGCTGTGAAAGCTATGGGTTTGAAACCTCCTTACGTCGGCACAAAAATTGGCTATGGGAATGCTGATGGAGAAATATTAGGTGTAGTAAAAGATTTTAATTTCAAATCACTGAAAGATCCTGTTGCGCCTTTGATAATAAGAACGTCTGGATTGAAAAACATTTTATACGTACGCACAACAGGTGCAGGCGCACAGTCAGCCATCAAAGCCGTAGAATCACAGTATAAAAAATATGCTAACAACGCACCTTTCTCTTACGATTTTCTTGATAAGACTTTCGAATCGCATTATCAATCGCAACAGCGTACAGGCACTCTGTTTACAACTTTTGCAGCGATAGCTATTTTTATTTCATGTCTTGGTTTGTTTGGATTAGCCACTTATACGGCGCAGGTAAAGACCAAAGAAATCGGCATCAGAAAAGTGCTTGGTGCAAGTGTTAGCAGCGTTGTACAATTAATTAGTAAAGATTTTTTGAAGTTGGTAATTATAGCGACTGTAATTGCCACGCCGCTGGCTTACTGGTCAATGAATAAATGGCTGCAGGATTTTGCTTACCGGATAAATATATCATGGTGGATGTTTGCATCTGCAGGAATATTGGTAATGCTGATTGCATTGTTTACAGTAAGCTTTCAATCAATAAAAGCAGCAATAGCAAATCCAGTGAAATCGTTGCGTACTGAATAGATAAAACAGTAGAAAAGCTGCCTCCCGGCTGCTTCCGTCGGATTGCACATGTTCTTTCAACCCCGCGGTTATTGGTACCGGCAGGAGATAAAATTGTCCGGTTTATAAATACATGTGTTCGGTTACGAACAGTTTAGTTTCTAATTCATTTTCTTAAACCTTAGATATCAACGTACTATATCGTTGGTATGATGGTTGAAAATATTGAGCGGGTGCTCTTTGTCGCAAATATTTTCTCATCCAAATTATAAATAGCTGTGTTTAAAAATTATTTTAAAACTGCCTGGCGGAACATTCGTAAGAACAAATTATTTTCTGCCATTAATATTCTTGGATTATCTATTGGCATTGCAACATGCTTTGTCATCATGCTCTATGTGCAGGATGAATTGAGTTATGATAAGTTCAATAAAAATGCAGATAACATTGCCCGTATTGTTTTTCATGCAAATATTAATGGCGGAGAAATAAATGAAAGCATTGTGATGGCGCCGGTAGCGCAAACCATGAAAAAAGATTTTCCTGAGGTGCAGGATGCAACAAGGCTTCTGCGATCCGGCTCACCAAAAGTTACTTATAAAAACAAAAGTTTTAAAGACGACCGGCTTGCAATTGTTGACCCAAATTTTTTCAGCATATTTACTTTGCCTATGCTTGAAGGCGATGCGAAAACTGCGTTGCTGCAACCGCATACTATGGTGATAACAAAAACAACTTCTGAAAAATATTTTGGTAAAGATCCTGGTAGCTACCGGGAGGCAATAGGTAAAGTGATCAGCTTTGATAACGGCGAATCGTATAAAATAACCGGCGTTATAAAAGATATTCCCGCGAATTCACATTTTCATTTTGATATGTTTGGTTCAATGGTGAGTTTGAAAGATGCAACATCCGACTCATGGATGGGCGGAAACTTTTATACCTATCTTTTATTAAAGCCGGGTACTGATATTAAAAAGATGGCAGCAAAATTTCCTTCGATGGTGGAAAAGTATATGGGGCCACAAATACAACAACAAATGGGAATGAGCCTCTCACAATTCAGAACAAAAGGTAACAGCCTGGGCTTTGCATTGCAACCTTTAACCTCCATTCATTTACATTCTGCAACCAACAACGAATTTGAGGCGGGTGGTAATGCAGGTTATGTGTACATATTTGGTGGTGTTGCTTTATTTATGTTGATAGTTGCCTGCATTAATTTCATTAATCTTTCAACAGCAAGCGCATCTAAAAGAGCAAAAGAAGTTGGTGTAAGAAAAGTAGCAGGTTCAGACCGGCTTCAACTCATTAAACAATTTTTATTAGAATCAATATTAACAACATTGTTTGCATTAGTTATCGCTTTTACATTGGTGAAACTGGCGTTGCCTGCTTTCAATAATATCGCAGGAAAAGATTTAAGTTTTAGCATCAATCCCATACTTGCTTTTATAGGTTTGGGGTTAATTGTTGGCGTAGTTGCCGGTATGTATCCTGCATTTTATTTATCGTCATTTAAACCTATTGCTGTATTAAAAGGAAAGCTGGTAACCAATCATAAAAGCTTTGGCTTAAGAAGTGGTTTGGTCGTGTTTCAATTCTTCATTTCCGTTGCATTAATCATTGGAACAATAATAGTGTACCAGCAAATGAAATACATACAAAATAAAGACCTGGGTTATAATAAAGAACAACTGCTTACCATTCCTAACTCTTATGTGTTGGGAAATAATGAACATGTGTTTAAACAAAAGATGTTGCAGGATCCGCGAATAGAAAATGCAACCATGTCCTGGTATAAGCCTGCCGGGCCAAGCAACTATAATAACGCCCTGGCCTACCCGCAGGGCAATGATAATCTGGTTGTTGATGGAGTAGATTATCATGTGGATGAAAACTACATTCCAACCTTAGGGATGCAAATAGTTGCGGGACGCAATTTTGAGGCACAATATCCAACCGATTCTTTTGGTGTTATTCTTAATGAAACTGCAGTTAAAGCCTTAGGTTTTACAAAAGCAAATGCGGTTGGCAAATCTATCATCCGGCAAAACAGCGACAGGGGAAATAATGTAGCATTTCATGTAGTAGGTGTTGTAAAGAATTTTAATTTCAAATCACTGCACGATGCTATCACACCTTTGTTTATGTCGCTGCAACCGGAAGGCGGCCTCATCTTTAAAATAAAAACAACAGATGTACAGGGTTTACTTACAACAATGAAAAAGCAATGGGATGCTTACAAAACAGATGAGCCATTCACTTACAACTTTATGGATGACTTGTATAATAAAACCTATGCAGCGGAACAAAAAACAGGTACTATTTTAAATATCTTTTCTATACTGATAATATTTATTGCATGTCTCGGCCTGTTTGGATTAGCAACATATACAGCAGAGCAACGCACAAAAGAAATTGGTATAAGAAAAGTATTAGGCGCAAGTGTAACACAGGTGACACAAATGCTTTCAAAAGATTTTTTAAAGCTGGTATTAATAGCATCGCTCATTGCATTTCCCGCAGCGTGGTGGGCTATGAACAAATGGTTGCAAAGTTTTGCTTATCGAATTAATATTAGTTGGTGGGTGTTTGCTGTTGCAGGTTTCACAGCGTTATTAATAGCCTTACTAACGGTTAGTTTCCAGGCAATAAAAGCGGCAATAGCAAACCCGGTGAAATCGTTGCGTACTGAAT
>CBIGQT010000199.1:0-5923 GCA_966191655.1 uncultured Ginsengibacter sp. | reverse complement strand
CGCCGTGGAGAACAATAATTGTAAGCGATAAAGCGACAGATATTCTTGCCTCAAAAATGATCCTCAACTTAAACGATCCTTCTGCAATAGAGAATACGTCGTGGATTAAACCAATGAAATTTGTGGGCGTATGGTGGGAAATGCAGACGGGTAAAGGAACGTGGAGCTATTCTGATTATCCTGACAGCACGGATGCAAACGGAAATCTTATTCCTAATGGCAGGCACAGCGCTAACACTGCCAACGTAAAACGGTACATTGATTTTGCTTCTAAGAACGGCATTAAAGGTGTGTTGGTAGAAGGCTGGAACACTGGTTGGGAAGACTGGTTTGGAAACTGGAAAGAAAATGTTTTTGACTTTGTTACGCCATATCCTGACTTTAATGTAAAAGAGATTTCAGCCTATGCGAAAGAAAAAGGAGTTGATATGATTATGCATAACGAAACATCAGGTTCTGCTACTAATTATGAAAGACAAATGGATACTTCATTTCGCTTTATGAATGAATTTGGTTATAAAGCTGTGAAGACCGGTTATGTTGGTAAAATAATTCCAAGAGGCGAACATCATGACGGACAATGGATGGTGAATCACTATTTACGCACTATTGAAAAGGCGGCTTCTCATCAAATTATGATTGATATTCATGAGCCGATGCGGCCAACGGGTTTGCAACGTACGTGGCCAAATTTTATGGCGTGTGAGGCCGCAAGAGGTAATGAATATAATGCATTCAGCAACGGGAATGCACCGGACCATGAAACTATTTTACCCTTCACAAGATTAATGGGCGGACCTATGGATTATACACCGGGCATTTTTAAACTTACCCATTATGCTTCTGATACAACACGGAGAGTGCATACTACATTAGCAAAACAATTAGCTTTATATGTAACGCTTTACAGCCCTCTTCAAATGGCGGCAGACCTGCCCGAAAATTATGAAGCACACATGGATGCATTTCAGTTTATAAAAGATGTTCCGGTTGATTGGGACGATACGAAAATTCTTGCTGCTGAACCGGGAGATTATGTAGTTATAGCAAGGAAGGGCAAAGGAACCGGTAATTGGTTTTTAGGAGCGATTACCGATGAGAATGCAAGGCAACTGGTAGAAGATCTATCTTTTCTTGACAAAGGAAAAAAATACGTAGCAACTATTTATGCTGATGCTGCTGATGCTGATTGGAAAACGAACCCTGAAGCGTACACTATAAACAAAATGATAGTGACGGGCACAACCCATTTGTCGCTAAAACTTGCCCCGGGAGAAGGCGATGATGTTTCAATTGTGCCTCAGTAAATTTTTGATAATATTTTATAGTAAGCGTCATCGATTTTAGTTATTAATTATTTAAGTGATTTCGCTACAAAAAAACTTAAATTTCACAAACGGTAATGCTTATACCGGCAATCATTATTACTTTTACAAAAATTTAAAATACAATGGAAATTATAAACAACAATCAGAATTTGAATCCGATAACTTATACGCCAACCGGTGAAGCATCACGCACAAGGTCGTTTCTGGCCAATGTGTTTTTATTGATGTTTATAGCACTCGGCGTTTCAGCATTATTTGCCTGGCAATTTTCTATAAATACTAATTTATTAATTTACCTCGTTGCTCCGTTAACCGGCGGACTTACAGGACTGGGAATGGTGACTATGTTTGCACCACTTGGCTTTGTATTAATCATGTCTTTTGGCTACAGGAGGCTTTCCGCAACTGCATTGATGGCACTGTTTATTGCGTATGCAATCGTCAATGGCATTAGCTTCAGTTTTATTTTGATTCATTATACCACGGGTTCAGTAACCGGTTGTTTCCTGTCAGCCTCTGCCATGTTTGGTGTAATGGCTTTTATGGGCTATACAACACACCAGGATCTTACAAAATTCGGACGTATATTAATTATGGGATTAATAGGAATTTTAATCGCAATGGTAATTAACTTTTTCCTCCACAGCAGCCAGATGGATTATATTATCAGCATTATTGGCGTAATGGTTTTCGTGGGCCTTACTGCGTATGATGTTCAAAAATTAAAAAGGATAGGAGAGGGAATTGAATACAATGATGTGTCTGCAGCAGATACCAAAAAGATGTCTGTTCTCGGTGCACTAACCCTGTATCTTGACTTCATTAATATCTTCCTTTTCCTACTTCGTTTGTTTGGAAGCAGGAGAAACTAAGTTGATATAAAATTTTATTTCGAAACCCTGGTAATAACTACCGGGGTTTTATTTTTGTTGAATAGAATCTATAGCATCTTTATTATTTTTTAAAAATGAATTTTAAAAATATATCAGGTCTTCGTTTAGTAACGCAACAAATTGCGGCAACAAATTTTAAAACTCCAAAAGAAATTGTTAGCTGGATGGGAGCTATGCAAGCCCAGGATTATAACATGGCTAAATGGGCTATCGGTGTTCGCTTACAAAATACAACTGATTCAATAATTGAAGATGCTTTTAATAAAGGTGAAATTTTGCGCACTCATGTATTAAGGCCCACGTGGCATTTTGTTTCTGCTGATGATATTTACTGGATGTTGGAACTTACGGCACCGCATACGAATCGGGCGATGAAGGGAAGGCAGAAAGCATTAGGGCTAAACGAAAAAATTTTTGCAAAAAGTAATTCAATTATTCAAAAGATATTAGAATCGGGAAATCATTTAACGAGAGCAGAAATAATGAGTGAACTCGAAAAGGCCAAAATTGAAACACATGATTTAAAATCAATTCATTTGATGTATCATGCTGAATTAAACGGAATAGTTTGCAGTGGAATTATGAGGGGTAAGGAGCATACGTATGCATTGCTTAATAAAAGAGTAAAAAAGAAAAAATCGATAACAAGAGAAGAAGCGCTGGCTAAACTTGCTGAACGATATTTTAAAAGCCATTGCCCGGCGACGGCTGAAGATTTTATATGGTGGTCAGGATTGAATGCAACCGACGGAAGACATGCTTTGGAAACGAATAAAAAGAATCTTATTTCAGAAACAATTCAATCAAAAACTTATTGGTTTGCCGATTCATTTGATAGCGCTATGAAAAATAAATCATCACTTTTTTTATTACCAGCTTTCGATGAATTTGTTATTAGCTATAAAGACAGAACGCCATTACTTCCACCGGAACATCATAGCAAAGCCTTTACCAACAATGGTATTTTCCATCCTGTAATTGTAATGAATGGTAAAGTTATTGGTGTATGGAAAAGAAGGATTCAAAAAGATACCGTAATTATTGAAGCAGAATTTTTTAATAATGTAAGTAAAACAGTGAGAGCTTCCATTGAAAAAAAATTTAAAAAGTTTGGAAATTTTTTAGAAAAGAAAACGGAAATAAAACGTCTGAAATTATAATATCCAATGCGACCATTAGCGGTTGGCATCGTTCAAACGTTTAATACTATTTTAAAGTTATCGTCACTGTTGTTTGTTGGGCTACTTTAAATTTACAATCGTCAAAGGTCGGTGCTGAAAATTTTGGCCTGTAATTATTGCTTAGTCCGTATGGTTCTTTCGGAATACCAAACCATCCTTTATCTAATTTCTTGCTTTCATTTATGTCCTGGTAAACTGCAACTGCATATATTCCTTCCGGAACGTCAAAAGAAAAATCTAAAGTTTGATTATCTGCCCTTACTGTTTTTAATGTAAACGGTTTTTTAAAAAAATCTTTATCATTGTTATATATTCCTACGACAATACTGCCTTTTCCAATTTCAATATTTTTTATTATAACGTTTAAGGTTACCGGATTTAAAAAACGCAATACCCAAAACATGATACTCAAAAATATTTTTATCATTGATAGTATTATAAAGTTTGACTGGTCATATAAAGAAGCATAAGTGCATAAGCATTTATAAGTGCAGTTCTAATCCAATGTGTTTTCAGAATTTTGGCAAGCCAGGGGCTTGCATTGGCTGATTCATCTTTTGAAAGTTTAGCTTGCCACGGCCCCCAAAGAAATGCTGTGAGTAAATGCGATAAAAATTGAAATGAAAATGCAACCCATATTTCCCAACCGGGAATTTTATCAGAGTGATACCAAAATAATGCAATTGTACCAATGAATGAAAGCCCCACCGGAATGAAAACCCAGTAAGGAAGTTTTTTCCAATGAGCACCTTGAACGGCATGAAAACTCTTTGGGTCAAGAAGTCTCCATGTTCTGAAAATATCCATTTCATGGGCCCAAATTGTACCCACATTATAAAAAGCAAAAGCTAAATTTATAAGAAGAAAAAATTCCTTTGACATACAATATTTGTATTATATCCGTGTTGGTCTTTCTCCTTCCAAAATTAGAACATTATAAAAAGTAAAAGAGACGGTCGCATGGGTTCGCAAGGAAGGTGTTGAAGGCCGGTATCACCAACATCAGTTTAAACCCAAATCGATTATGTTATGCCATGGCATTAATCGCGATGAAAGCGAAACTGAATAAATGATGTAATATTTTTGACCGACTCCTGCGCTAAGGGCGAATACCCGTTACTCTCCTTGCTACTAACTCTTTTTCATAATGCTGTGCAGTTGCCCATACGTAGGAATTTGCTGCATGATTGAAGCCCTGATCTGCGTAAGTATATAAACTTCTGCCTGGTAAAATTCAAAAGCAACCAATGCATTAGTAGCAGTCTTTATTTTCTTGTAATAGACTTCGAGACTCTTTTCCTGCTCTGCCCGGTTGATAAAGTATTTGGCAGATAATGAATCAGCAATGGCAGGCGTCATATTGTAGTATGCATTCGCCGTACTTTCATATAAACGGAGTCTTGCTTTTGCGGTGGCTTTGTTCGACTTTTGATATTCATCATAAATCTTCCAGAAAGCAACGGAATCTTTTCCGCTAACCGGAACTAATTTGGCAACGGCTTCTTTTTTCTGAACACCCAATAAGTTTATCATAGCGTCTGCTTCGGCATCAGATGTTTGAGCAAAGGCACCGGAGAAGGCACCAATAAAAAAGGCGGCAAGGAGGATAATTTTTTTATTCATGTTTTTTTACACAAGGAAAGCAATTTTCGCGGAGAAAAATTACAAAGTATCACCTTACTTCCTATTTAACGGTTAACTGATTCTGTAAAATAAAATTTAAACGTCGTGTAAAACCAACAATGGCAATTGTGTGTGCGAAGCCATTTCTCTTGAATAATGCTTTTGAATAAGATGGCCTGTATCGCGGGCAATCATCGCTAACAAACCGGTATCAGCGTGTTGGTCAAGATAATAATTAATCCCGGACATTACGCCACTGCTAAATACGGTCATGCGGTGACTTTCAATTTCAGGATTGAAAATAGAAAGAAGAAAATCCCGCTCCAGTCTTTTCAAATCGGGGAGCCCGGTATTTTTCGGCCTTACGCTTAATACTCTTACTTTGGGTTCAACAATTAATAAGGCAATTTCCTTAAGAATATCAACAGAGGAATCATTTTCCAATAAATCAAGATCGGTAGCTAAAACAATTCTGTTCTTTCCTTTAAGGAGAAAATTTTCAAACCGTGCCGCTTCCGGAATAACAAACACCGGCACTGTTGTTTTCGCTATCACTTTAACGGTATTGCTCCCAATCAAAATTCTCTTCAAACCACTTGCTCCTTTGGTACCCATTACAATAAGCTCCGGCTTCTGAACGGCTATTATTTTTTTAAGAGCGGTAACAAGATTCCCGTGGGCAAGAATGGATTCGCATTGTAAATTGGGATCGATGTTTTTCTTCAGATCTGACTCTATAGAGTTCAACATGTTTTTTGCATCGTCCTCAACTTCGTCTTTTTGAACTAAATTAATTAGAATAAGGCGGGCAGAGGCTCTCTTAGCCAGCTCCGCTGCAAATGAAAGAGCATTAACTGATGCATCGGAGAAATCAACAGGTGCAAGAATTGTTTTCATA
>CBIGQT010000198.1:0-5942 GCA_966191655.1 uncultured Ginsengibacter sp. | reverse complement strand
GCAAATTTATTATCTCCGGGAACAGTTTCTATAAATACTAATACTGCTTTATTTCTCAGATCTCTCTGGCAGGATTCAGGCGCCGACATCAATACATTTAAATTAAAGCTTGAAGATTGGTTTAACGATACCATGCAAAGGGCGACAGGCTGGTATAAAAAATATACACGGGTTGTACTCTTTATTTTAGGACTTATAACGGCTTATGTATTTAATGTCGATACTATTGCTATCCATAAAATTTTATCAACAAACAAGCCGGCAAGAGACCAGTTAGTTCAAATGGCTATTAGCAGTAAGGACAATTTAAACCCTGACAAAATATTAGATTCAACCCATACCACATCAGATTCACTTTTAAGTGCCACTTATAAAATGGTTGCTGACGATGCTTTAAAATCTAATGATGTGTTAGGATTGGGAAGACCATGGAAGGATAGTTGCAAAACCTGCCGCGTATTTAAAGACCCCGAAAAACTTAAGTTACTTACAGCAAAAATTAATTCTTTAAAAAATGAAACAATAATGACCACCGGTTTATCGGACTCAATCATGAAACTAACGGTATTGGCTACCCGATGTCCTTATATAAATGAGCAAATGGAAAAAACGTATTTTAAATACAGCCCCAATCAATCGGGAGGCTGGGAAACATTATTGGGCTGGTTAATTACAGCATTGGCTATTACCCTGGGTGCACCTTTTTGGTTTGACCTTTTAAGCAAGTTAATTAGTTTAAGAGGTTCCGGTAGCAAAATAAACTCAACGGATGACACCAGCAGTGAAAATGATAAAACTTCAGCACCGGCAACTACTGTAAGCATAACCGTTAACCCTAACCCAGGATCGGAGGCCGTAGGATAAAATTATGGTACAGGTAAAAGTAATAGTGCAAAAATTAAACAGGCGAAAAAGCCCCATTACTGATTTTGGTGATAAGAATAATATAATCGGAACCGTATCTAAAGGATATCTTTTTACAAGCGACAGCCAAATAACAAATAACCTCGGTACATGGTATGCTGACAGGGACGGGTATTATTATTGGCAGGGAGGCGTTACGGTATTAGGCCCTGCGGAAATAGCTTCAGACAATTCTTTATCCGAGGCGCCCCAAGCAGGCAAAGCTGCCATCCCTTTGCCTTCAACCACTCCAAAAGAGTTGCCCGTTAGTCAAACCAAATGCAGGCTAACGGCCGAATGGCTCAATGACAATTTCGGAGATAAATGTCAGGCTGCTGTAGAAGGATCTCCTTTTACAAAAGAACTTTTATATGCAATCGCCTGCCAGGAAACTGCCATCTATTTTTACGATTGGACGAAAGACAATACGCCCGGAGAAGTGCTCGGCCGCTGTGTATTTGATGCATCAGGCGATGCGAATGGAACCCGCAAGGCATTTCCAAAAAACACAGGTGAATTTGTGGCAAAATACGGGCAGCAGATTGCGGATGAACTTATTGAAGAAGCCAATAAAACCAGGGCTATGAGGGGCTTTGGGCCGAAGCAATGGGTATATGCCGGTTATGGAATTTTTCAATATGATATTCAATACATACAAACCGATGAAGCATTTTTCACACAGAAACAATGGTATAATATGGATGATTGCCTGGCCAAAGTAATGAAGGAACTCAACAGCAAATGGAAAGCGCATCCTAATGATCTTTTTCAAACAGTTAAAGCATATAACGGAAGTGGCCCGAGAGCAGAAAATTATGCAAATAATGTTTTCCAGTTTCTGGCATGGATAAGAAGCTGAATATAACGTGAAGAGATACACTAAGCAGCATAGACCGCCTTTAGAAATTATGGCACAATTACAAGTAATAGTAAATAAACTTAATATTCGCGAAAGTCCCGTACCGGATTTAGCTGATAAAAGAAATGTTGTTGGTGTATTACATAAGGATGCTGTTTTTGAAAGCGTTGGAGAAATTACGAATGAATTGGGAACATGGCACGTGGATAAGGATGGACATTGGGTTTGGGAGAAAGGGGTAAACGAAATTGCGCCCCCTATTATCCCAACTATTACTTTTCCTGCTTCCGAAACAAATTCAGCCTGGTTAAATTTGCTGGGTATCGCCGAAATCTGGAAAATAACAAAGGGCCAATCAGCGAATGTTGCAATCCTTGATTCAGGTATTGATTTGAACAACGCTGATATAACTACTCATCTTTATCAATATGATACTGATCTTAAAATAAATGATGTAAAAGTCTGTAAAAATTTTATTACCGGCACTTCTGATGTAACTGACTTATTTAACCATGGATCGCATTGCGCTTCGCTGATCAGTTGTGCAAATACAAAAAACCTTATAGGAGTTGCACCAGAATCTAAATTATTCATCGGAAAGATCGACAATACAGGTGGTTTTGATGATTTTAAAATTTTTGCAGATGCAATCATATGGGCATCGAACATTGAAGAAATTGACATAATATCAATTAGTAATGGTTTAAGCGATCCGAATCAGGAAGACAAGACATTGCCAATTTTAAAAGCCGCATTAGACTTTGCGGCGTTAAAAAATAAAATTGTTATTGCAGCTATAGGTGATAAAGCGAATGACCCCAATCCTCTATACCCGGCCTTATGTGAAAAATGTATTTCAGTGGGCGCTACAGACAGCACAGGTGCGTGCTGGGATGGAAATGCAGAGAGCCCGCTTACTACAATATATGCTCCTGGTGTTACCGTTTTCTCTAATTCAAATAACGGAGAATTGATAAGTCTTTCCGGAAACAGCCAGGCTGCAGCAATTGTAGCCGGAATTACCGCACTAATAGTTTCACATCTGAAAAGCAAAAACGTAAAGTACACAACTGAATACATTTCAGAAATTATTACTAAATATTCAGGTGCTGCTTCAAACAATAATTCTAAAATATTGATAAGTCCTTTAAAGATATTTTCAAACATTTAATACGACAACTTATGAAACGTTTTATTTTTTTAATTTTTGTTAGCCTGGTTTCATCTCTCAGTGTTTGTTGTCAAAATGCATACTATGATGCAAGAGTTTTAGCAAATAAAGCATATGCAAATAACGGAAGAATTACGCTTGACGATTCAACCAGAAAAATTTTGTTGATATATTGGCCAAAAGGAATTGATACGAATCGTGCAACGATGCAGAATTTTTATAAAAGAAATCCTTTTTTTGTTTATTCAGAAGATACTTCAAAATCAATTATTCAAACCCTGGGTGCAGCAAGTGCAATATCTTCGTTTAATTACAAGTCTATATCTTCTTCCCTGGGCAACCTCGATGTTACAGCCATTGCAGATGGCCTTGCCCAATTTTTAATTAAAAGGGGAAAGGAAGAATTAAACATTGCCTTCTTTCAACGGATGAAAGATTTTCTTGACTCAAATGTTGAAGCACGAACCTTATTTCCATCAACGTCAGCATTTTTAGGAAACATTGCTGCTTACCGTTATTCAGAATTATTGCAATCATTACGGGAAGCTTTTTATAAAGACATCAGCAATTTAATTATTAACCTTAATTTATTAATTGATTTACCAAAATACCAGCAATTACTAAAAACCCTTCCCGAAATACGTATAGCGATAAGATCTGTAAAAATTATCAGTGAACTTTCGCAACCAGATTCTTCCATGCATCCGGCAAACTTAATAAGCCATTTTGCTGCTTTAAATGAATGGGGGGAAATGAATATAAATCTTGAAAGTTCATGGAAGGCTTTAGATAAAATTTCAGAAAGTGTAAGAAGAATGGATACGCTCCAGGTTATCAGGTATGATACAATGAAAATTGCAGAAGATTCCTTTGTTATAAAAACAACTTCTTTATCTGATAATGTATCAAAAATAGATACAACCAAAATAGACAAAGGCACACCTTTAATAATCAGATCTTCGCAAACGCAGCTAATCCCATCAAATGATATTGCCTGGATAAAATTTAGTGATTTTAATGAAAACATTTTAAGAGATACACTCACACTACGAATCTATCTTGGCTTACTCTACGAAAAAATGGATGGAATTTCTTTCAGGTATGAAACTAATAAATACATCAGCGTTCAACAATTTATGAAAGATAACAGCGACAATATTTTCAGGCTCGCTGATTTGATAGAAAATTTTTTGGTGCTGGCTAACGATGTTGAACAGTCGATTAAGGATATTAAGAATAAAAAAGACCAGGGCCTTACTAACGATGACTACTACACGTATATCGAAAAAGCTATTAATGTTATTGATTACGGATTTAAAGTTGCCAATACTATTAAAGAAGGAATAATTAATGACAGGTATATTGTGATGGCACGCAATGCCAATAACCTTTATAAAAATATTTACACGAAAAATTACAATGCAGCAGTAATGAATGCCTATCTTATTTTGGAAGAAGTATTAGTAAAATCCAAAGAGGCTGTTAAAGATAAAAATGAGGTGCAATTGGCAAACACTACAGATACAACTATTAAGAAAAATATTACAAATTCATACAATGCAACTATAAATAGCACGCTGTTTAAAAAAGATTCAATAGAAAAGAAATCAAAATTAGTAGAAGATATTTTGAAATATGGAAATGTAATGGCAAGCATCATTAAAGCCGAAAACGCTGAAGATGCAGAAGCTGCAATTGACGCAGCGGTGTTACCTGCGGGAAGCTCTTCCATTAAGAAAAATACTGAATGGAATATTTCAATGAATGCCTATATCGGCGGCTATTTTGGGAAGAGTTCAAATAGTACCGATCAGATAGATGGCAACAATTCTACAGTGGGTGTTACCGCGCCTGTTGGCATTGCCTTTAGCAAAGGATTGGGACATTATAACAATGGATCGCCTGTTGGTTCTCTTAGTTTATTCGCTACAATAATAGACGTAGGCGCCATCGCAGGATACAGGTTAAACGATGACAGTACAGCGCTGGATCAAAAAGTTACTTTAAGTGACATCTTTACTCCGGGTGGTTACCTGGTGTATGGAATTGGTTTACCATTTAAAGGTTTTGCTTATATACCTCTGTCGGTAGGCTATGGCTGGCAATATGGTTCCAAATTGTATTATAAAAGTGATAATGGTAAGCTTGCCGAATCTGATAAATCAAGATGGAGAAGCAATTGGTTTATTGCGATAGATATTCCCCTGGCAAATTTCTGGACAAGGAATTATAAGAAGAAAGGTTGAAGGCTGTTAGATAAATGATATTAATTTAAGCCCGATGAACCAAAGAATTAATTTATTATAACCCCAAATTATTTTTTAATTATGAAACGAGTAATTGTCTGTTGCGATGGAACATGGAACCAACCCGGTATTAAAGACCGCGGCGTTGTTGTGAAAACCAATGTTCAAAAAATATACGAAGCAATCAATGTAGGAACAGGTGATGTTAACCAGGTAAAATTTTACGGACAGGGCGTCGGCACCGGCTTCTCTGCAAAAGATCATTTCCTCGGCGGCAGTACCGGTTTGGGAATTGACGGAAATATACAGGATGCTTACAAATTTATCATGTGGAATTATCAGCCCAATGATGAATTATATTTCTTTGGTTTTAGCAGAGGCGCTTATACCGTTAGAAGCCTTGCCGGCCTCATCCGTAACTGTGGCATTATGAAGCCTGAGTTTCTGCATCTCGTAGAGGAAGCATATCATTTATACCGCGACCGGACTAAACTCACGCATCCCGACAGTGACCTGATGAAAGCTTTTAAAAGATCTTATGGTATTGATGACCTTGAAAGCATGATAAAATTTGTGGGCGTATGGGATACCGTAGGCGCCCTTGGTATTCCACTGAGGCCGTTTGAGAAGGCAAATCGAAAATACCAGTTTCATGATGTGCAACTAAGCAGCCAGATAAAATATGCTTACCATGCATTGAAAAAAAAAAAAAAAAGAGAAATATTTCAGCCTGCCTTGTGGGAATTAAGTGATAAAGTAATTA
>CBIGQT010000197.1:0-5952 GCA_966191655.1 uncultured Ginsengibacter sp. | reverse complement strand
AGCGGTTTGAATTTTTTAAAATGTTTGAAGGCATTGTAGTAAGTGGTGAAGAAAAAATGAGAAAACCTACGGCTGCATTTTATAAAATTATAATTGACCGTTATCATCTTGATCCTTCAAAAACAATTTTCGTTGATGACAGCCTGCGAAATATAAAAGGAGCAGAAACCGTTGGGATTACCGGGATACATTTTCATAACCCATCCCAGTTAAAAGAAGCGTTGCAAGGAATGGGTATTGAAATATTTTAAGGCAACCCTGGCCAAAGCAAGTAAGTTATCTCTTTTTGATAGATACTATATGGTAATAGTAGACGCCTGGAAACCGTAATATTTTTTTTTTTTTTTGGCAATTCCGATTCTCTGAGAGGTAATGGCTCCCATGAACCGACCCTGGATTCGGCAAAGTACCAGCCTATACCGCCTTCAACAACAGCCGGGTCTCCATCTGTATAAATAAATCCGTCGCCGTTAAAAGCCGAAGGACGATCTTTTTTACAGCCAAAAAAACAAATGGAAAAAATAACAAATAGCAAACAAAGTGTTTTCATAATTATTTATTGCGGTATGACAAGCAAAAGATGTCGAACGTTGCATGTAAAATTGCTCAGCAAAAATATTGATCCCTGCCGCGGGAGAATTTTACAAAAGCCGCCCGGGATTAATTCAGTAATCCCTGGTGCCGGGCTGATTGCATAACAAAACAGGCTTTCTTTATAATCCGGCGAATGAAACACAGAGAT
This sequence comes from uncultured Ginsengibacter sp., assembly GCA_966191655.1. GTDB lineage: Bacteria > Bacteroidota > Bacteroidia > Chitinophagales > Chitinophagaceae > Ginsengibacter. Next base: position 5,210 of record CBIGQT010000197.1, on the reverse strand, counting down.
TTGAACAAACATAGGGGGTTTTCAGCCTTAGCCTTTTGCAAGGTAGTCCATTAACTTTTTCAGGTCATCAGGGTTTTTGAAATCCACAGAATTTTCTCCCAAGTACTTGTCAATCCGGTCTTGTTTTGAATGATAAGCTTTATATATATTTTTCTTATTAGCAGGCAAAAGCAAGTTATACTGGTCGCCAAAAAAGTATTCTGTTTTTAATACCAATGTAATGTTCTCCCTTACTTTAAGGTCTAAAACAGGTACCTCGCCAAAATTAGCTACAAAACTTCCATACGAGTCAATGGCTGAGGTAGATGAAGGCTGGTCATACGCTCCTATTTTTTCCCTTTTTACAACATCAAACATTTGGCTTTTTAGCAACCTTCCCACCGTGTTTTCCATTACCAGCTCTACGTAGCGGCGATTATAAAAAAAAGTATTGGAGCCGATAACCACCTTTTTTATGTTTAGCATCTGATCTTTGGCTATGGCAAGGGTATCATTTTTCGGTGAGATAAACTCTATTTCCCCGTATAGATAATTATAGTTGAGAGGGGCATCTGAGGTAGCACCGTTTCTAAAAAAAATTTCACCATTAATAAACTGTGGGTAGCGATAGATTTTTTGCGTGGTCAGCACCTCGGAAGCATACTGGTCGGCTGCTATAAAAATGGTTGTAGAATCTTGTGCAGAGGCAAATTTTGTAAGCACAATAAGAATTGTGAGTGCAGTTATTCTCATAAAGTTCAAGATACTAAAAAATAATTGAATACCGGTGTCGGCGGAGTGATGTAAAGTATAGGTTTGTTATTGATATGGCAACGATTTAGTAATACAGCTAACTATTAGTAAGGTTTGGTTTTATTATGTTATAGTTTATTATATGCCACAAGCGAAACAACGATCAGTTAGTGGCACATTAAGCGTGGGAGAAGGAAGGTTTTACGCTTTCTTTATTCTTTTCTTTTAACAGACAGTAAATCATAAAGCAAATGCCGGAAATTGCCAAAGATTCGCCTACGCCGATCCATTCGTCACCGTGCAGGGTAAGAGCCCTGGGAACATGCAATAAAATAAACCATCCTAAAATCTGAATTCCCAGGAGTAATGCAGCCAGCTTTTGTGTACGCGGAATTAATAAACCGAGCCCGCCCGCTATGAGACAAAAGGCAGCAAAATAAGTAAAGAACAAATGGAAAGGAATGAAAGGTAAAATGAGGTCTTTGACAAAGTTGGCATATTCAAAATGTGCAAAGCCACAATCAACAAAAAACAGGAAGAGAACCACAAGATTTGCCCAAAGCACTTCCGTGCTATATTTTTTAAAGCGCGGTAAAGTAGTCATAATCAGCAATGCTCCGCCGATGAGCCAAAGAGATTTGTAGGCGTTGATAGAATCGTGCCACAGGTTGTAAATATGCCGTGTAGTAGCCATCAAAAAAACCAGGCTCACAATAATGGAAAGATCAACAAAGCGATAGCGATTCAGGAAAAAAGCAAAAACGGCCAGGAGAAGTAAGGCTCCGGAAATATAAGCCAATGCCGGATTGAGGAATTGCAGCGCTTCAGGAAATGCCTTCGGCCGGGTCATTGCAAAGTCGCCTTTGAAAAAATTATAGATTGCTAACTCTGCTATTCCTAAAAGGTACATGGAACGCCCGGTCGTAAAAAGCTTATCCTTCATAATGAAAGTTTTTGAAATAGTCGCGAACGGTATTTTTAATCCGAATATAGAATATGTTCTGCTGATTATCACTCTAAAGCTAATTCATTTGAAACAATAAAAACATGTTCATTGATTAACCTGCTTTGGACCAATGTTTTTATAAATTACCCTTCTAAAGATGTACCTTTCGTTTTGCAGTCCGATCACTTTATTCCTTTCTCCTATTACAACTACGTCTTTACTATTTTTTCATTCATTACTAAAACCTGGATCAAGTGAATAAAATCAACTCAATATTTACAGCTTTTACATTTAAAGCCCTTCTTATTATTTCCTTCGTTACATTTGGTATTACGGGCTTTACTAAATGTGATGCTCAACCTATCGTGGGCAAATGGAATGGTATTTCAGTGAAGAATTATTATAGTGCTGAGTTTACAAAAACAACCGGCAAATCAATGGAAGAAAAAACTGCCAAAGAGCTCGGCAATTCAACAGTTGAATACAAATCAGATCATACCTTTATAATGAATTTCTCAGGGCCCGGTAGTACTGAAGTCACTACAATGCAAGGCACATGGAACTTAACCGGCGACCAGTTGAAGTTAACTTTAGAACCACAATACAATCCGCAAAAAAAGACAACTACTGCCGCCATTGCAATTAATGGCAACACTATGGTTACCACCTCAGTGATGCCCGCTCCATCCAACATAAGCAAATCAATTGCTACCGCTATAAGAATGTAAAGAATGTCTTGTTCTAAAACAAGCTTACTAACAGTTAGCTGTATACGCATAATTTTATATTCATGGCTCTTTGCAGTTCGGACGCAGCGGGGATGTCCGTCGCCGTTAGTATCCCAAATTTTCCTGCTATTTAAATTTTAAATTGATCGCAATATTGTTTGCCTGTAGTCCTGTTGTTTGCCAGTAGCGTCCATACCGGAGTTCTATTGTATTAAATAATGGAATATTAAATACGCCTCTTTTCGGAGTAATCTTAAAGTTTACGCCAACGTACTGCGCATTAAAAGCGGATAAAACATAATTACTGGTGTAATAAGCGTCAGAGACGGAATGCTGCTGGTAAGGTGCAAAATATGTCGAAGCCGTTTGTACATAGTATCGGTAAAAAGGACTTATTGAAAAGAACGACGATACTTTATATGGCACCTCAAGACTCGCTGTATGCGCTGTGATTCCCCAGCTGTCATGATAGTAGCGGTAGTACGATCGTAAGATAACTTTATCACCAATAAAGTAATTCAGTCTTACGCCAATAGGTAACTTAAATCTCGTATCAGGAAGCTTTTCAATTTTTGCAGAATCAAAGTCTTTAAAATATACACGGTGAAATGGTAAGCCGAGGTAGCCTGTTTGCGCAACCTCGTCAATTATCAGCGATGCCTGGAAATTCTTGTTCACTACCTGTGATATGGTAAGTGATCCCGCATAGGTATTTCGTGGTGATGAAGGTATATGTGGTCCATGCGATTCTCCCTCGGAATTAATTACATTGCCACTGGCCGTTGTATAAGTAACGCCTGTTATTGGCACAGTTTTAGGGCGAAGTTCAGAAGGTTCCAGCAGCTTAACCTCGTCAAAGAAGGCTTGCCCTCTAAAAGTTATTTCAGTGTTTTTGTTTTTGGATATTTTGCCTATTTCGAAATTTACACTCCTGGATTTGTAATTATATTCATTAGAAAAAAAGACGCCAACGCCGAGGATCAAGCCATTGCTTTTTTCAACTTCCCAGTTTACAGAAGGATATATCCTGGTGCCGCCTGCGCGGGAAGCGCCTGTTGCAGAAACATAAGCCTGCGAAGCAGATGTATGATGATCAACACCCAATCCAAATGTCCAGGTATATTTATTATTCTTTTCATTCCATTTTACAAATTCCAGGTCTATGATATTAGACACATCACTAAGTTTTTCAGTGCCAATGCCTCCTGTAACGGCCGAATGATCGCCCGTTTGATTATAATAACCGGTCACGAGATTGGCTTCTTCCAAGGTCAGTTTTTTACTATGATAAGAAGTATCTGACTGCCCAAACGATGAAAGCAGCATACAATAAAGACCTATGACTGATAAACAGATTTTTTTCATTATGTGTATTGAGTGAGGATTTTTTAAAGATTAGTTACAGCCACAACCACCTCCTACCTTACCGCCATTGGCACCGCTGGCTCCTTCGCGATAACTTTGGAAATTACTTTCAGGTTTCTCTACCTTTTTTGCTCCCAGCACCATTTCAGAATCATTGATCTTATTTTTCTGGTACTCCTTTACTGAAGTGCAGCTTGCCATACACAGCACGATAGCACCAACAGGTAATATTTTTATTGTTTTCATTACTTAATGTTTAATTACAGTGTATATTTTTTGAAGTATATATTTTATTGTTGTCATCAATGATCACGCACTCCACCTGTTTTAGCTGGTTGATAAGATCCAGTCCTTTTTGAATGCCCATTACCATTACAGGTGTTGCCATAGCATCACATATTTCTGCATTGGGCGAAATAATAGTGACGCTTTTAATACCACTAACGGGAAGGCCTGTACGAGGATCAATGGTGTGCGAATATTTTTTACCATTGATAGTTGCATACTTTTCATAATTGCCTGAAGTAGCCACCGCCATATCGCTTACATTTAAATAAGAGAACGGATAATTTTTATAATCAGGATGAATGATACCGACTGTCCATGGCTTGCCCCCCGGCTGTGTGCCCCAGGTAACTAAATCACCTGCAGCATTTACAATACCACTGGTGACACCTTTCTTTTTCATCACCTCCTTCGCCATTTCCGCAGCATATCCTTTCCCGATTCCTCCAAAACCTATTCTCATACCTTTTTCTCTTAAAAAAACAGTTTGATTTTCTTTATCAAGAACAATGTTTTTGTAATTAATAAGGCGCACCATTTTCTTAGCCTTATCTGCTGATGGTAATGCCGTCATATGCTCATCAAAGTTCCAAAGTGTTTTATCAATACTGCCATAAGTAATGTCAAAAGCGCCTTGAGTAATGGAAGAAATCCTGATGCTTCTTTCGATGATGTTAAATACCTCGCTGCTCACTTTCACCGGCTGAATGCCGGCATTTTCATTAACAAGGTTGGTTTCGCTGTCATCACTAAAAGTGGTCAGCACTTTTTCTATGCGTTGTATCTCACGCACACCTTCATCTATCATTGCCTGGGCCCACTCTTCTGTATGCGCTACAGCAGTAAGCGCAAAGCGGTTACCCATCAGCTTTAGTTCTCTTGTGTAGGCTTTTGGATGCATTCGTTTAGTCTTTGCCACTGGCAACTTTAATTTCATTTACAAAACTTCCCGGCCCATCTTTATAATATCCGTCCCACACTTTCACTTTATTGCCATTGCTGTCGAGTAATAATGTAAAAGGAAAACTTCCCTGCGGGTTATATATATCTGCAATAGCGTCATTGATTTTTTGCTGTTGTTTCGAAAGCTGGTTCTTGCTCTTCCTTGGGAAATCGGCATTTACCAGTACAAGGTTGTCTGCGGCGTATTTGGT
>CBIGQT010000196.1:0-6007 GCA_966191655.1 uncultured Ginsengibacter sp. | reverse complement strand
TCATTAAGTGAATTGGTTCAATACGAGCAGGAAGACTTAATGAAATTCAGAAACTTTGGACAAAAATCTTTAAGTGAAATTGAACAGGTACTTAACGAAAGAGGCCTTGGTTTTGGAATGGATCTTAGCAAATTAAAACTCGACGACGAGTAATACATATTTGAATGCTGAATTTAAAAAATTCAGCATTCTTCATTTATAACAAGGGTTATAATTCCTGACACGGTATAACCTATAAAACAAAAGTCATGCGTCACGGAGATAAAGGAAATAATTTAAGCAGAACAGCAAGTCACAGAAAAGCTTTATTGAGCAATCTTGCCTGCCAGCTATTTGAGCATAAGAAAATAGTAACAACATTGGCAAAAGCAAAAGCTTTACGCCCTTATGTTGAACCCCTAATTACGAAATCAAAAGATAATACCACACATCAGCGCAGAATTGTATTCAGCCAGTTACAGGATAAAGATGCAGTGAAAGAATTGTTTGATGTAATAAGTGCAAAAATTGCGTCCAGGCCTGGTGGTTATACACGTGTTATTAAATTGGGAAAGAGAGTAGGGGACAATGCAGAACTTGCCATGATTGAATTAGTTGATTACAACGAAATTTATGGTAAAGGAAAAGGCGAAGCAACTACTACGGCCAAAAGAACCCGCAGAGCCGGTGGACGTAAAAAGGCTTCTGATGAAAGCGCTGTAAAGGAAACAACTGAAACTGCCGTAGCTGAAGTTGCAGAACAACCTGCTAAAGCTAAATCTTCTTCTAAAAAATCTGATGATCTTACAAAGATTGAAGGCATAGGACCTAAAGCAGCAGAGGCTTTGCAGGAAGCAGGAATTAAGACTTTTGCAAAATTATCTAAGAGCACAGCCGAAGAATTACAGGAAATCCTGGAAAAATCAGAAGGCCATTTTAATGCACAGGATCCTCACTCATGGCCTGAACAGGCTGAGTTAGCAGCAGCAGAAAAATGGGATGAATTGAAAGAACTCCAGGATAAATTAATCGGGGGCAGAGAAGCGTAATTATTATTTAGATTTTTAAATATACTTTAATGTCCCGCTTTAACGGGACATTTTTTTTAATTGAATTTTATTTATTGACAAAACACAAAGTTTTATTGTTAGCAAATAATATCATAAGGCTAATTTTTTTTGCTCACATTTTCTTTTCTTTGCAAAACCTTATTCATGTCTGAATCAAAATCTTCACAACCGGCAGTTTTAATTTTAGAAGACGGAAATATTTTTCACGGAAAATCATTTGGTAAAATTGGCACTACCACGGGCGAAATATGCTTCAACACTGGTATGACAGGCTACCAGGAAGTTTTTACAGATCCCAGTTATTATGGACAGGTCATTATTATGAATAGTGTTCATATCGGAAACTATGGCGTAAAAAATGAAGATGTTGAAAGCGATTCTGTAAAAGTAAAAGGAGTTATAGGAAGAAACCTGGAGCAACAATATTCCCGGTTTGAAGCAGATAATTCTTTACAGGAATATTTCGTTAAACAAAATATTGTTGCCATTGATGGAATAGATACACGTGCGTTAGTAATACATATTCGCCAGCAGGGAGCCATGAACTGTATTATCTCCAGCGATAACAGTAATGTTGAAGAGCTTAAAAAAATATTATCTGCAGTTCCTTCCATGAATGGACTTGACCTTGCCTCAACTGTTTCTACCAAAGAAACTTATACATTGGGGCATGAGAATAGAAACTTACGGATAGGCGTACTCGATTTTGGAGTTAAGAAAAATATTTTGACTTGCATGGTTGAAAGAGGAGCTTATGTGAAAGTATTTCCTGCAGAAACAGAATTTGATGAACTTGAAAAGTTTTCACCGCATGGATATTTTATAAGTAATGGCCCCGGCGATCCTGAACCTTTGCACTATGCAGTGAAAACTATAAAAGAAATTCTTAATTCGAAAAAGCCTTTATTTGGAATTTGTCTCGGGCAGCAACTTTTAGCATTGGCAAATGATATCCCTACTTTTAAAATGCATCATGGGCACAGAGGATTAAATCACCCGGTGAAAAATATGATTACGGGTAAATGTGAAATAACAACACAAAACCATGGCTTCGGCGTAAATGCTGATGCAGTGAGGGCTTCAGAAAATATTGAAATTACCCATATAAATCTTGACGATGATTCTATTGAAGGAATCCGTTTAAAAGACCGGCCTGCTTTTTCTGTACAATACCATCCTGAATCTACACCGGGCCCTCATGACAGCAGGTATTTGTTTGATGAATTTTTTGATATGATCAAAAATAATTGATAGTCGTGAAAACAACGTGTAAGCCCATTGTTTAGCAGAAATATTAATTCATGCAATTCTTGTAATTTGCGGCTCTAAAAAATTGTATATATGAAAATAGCAATTATAAACGGACCCAATTTAAACCTCATTGGTTCCCGGGAAACGGATATTTACGGTGGCGAAACTTTCCAACACTTTTTTAATAAGTTAAGAAAGAAATATGAAACTGTGGATTTCGATTATTTTCAAAGTAATGTTGAAGGTGAGTTGATTAATGAAATACAGAACGCTGCAAAAAGAATGGACGGAATTATCCTAAATGCAGGCGCCTATACGCATACTTCTATTGCAATTGGAGATGCTATTGCAGCAATAAAAATCCCTGTTGTTGAAGTACATATCTCAAATATTGAAGCGAGGGAAGAATTCAGAAAAGTGTCTCATATTTCTGCTAAGAGTTCGGGAACAATTTTTGGATTCGGATTGAAAGGATATTTATTGGCTGTGGAATCCTTTTTGAATTAGGATTTTAAAAAGTCTATTTTTTATTGTTCACCAACATCCATTTAGCTGTTTCATACATAGCTGATGTAAGCTGCGAAAGATGACTTTTTACTGAATCAGTTTGGGATACTGTAAGCGAAGATTCATTTGATCGCACGGGCATCAGTTCTTCCTTTTTTATCCTAAGATTTTTTACGTAATAATAATCGTTGGTAATTAGACCAATATTTCCTTCATCATGATGAATAATAAATGCAGCATTCATTTCATTTTTTGAATGAAGCACATCTCTTCCAAGTGTTGTGTTAGTATATGACATGTGCAACATTCCTGCAAGTGTTGGTAAAATATCAATCTGGGAAACCACTTCAGTTCTTTTTTGCGGTGTTATTAATTGAGGCGCATAAAACAACATGGGAACATGCTCATCACTCAATCGCCCGGATGTCCATGCGTCAGGATACATCGCTGAGGCCTCTCCTTCCACGCCGTGATCGCCTACAAAAACGAAAATGGTATTATTGAACCAGCTTTGTTTTTTCCCTTCTTCAATTAATTTTTTAAAGCAATAGTCTGTATAGCAAAATGATTGAAATTCATGTAACGATTCGAATCCGTATTTTGCAAGGGTGTCCTCATTTTCAATTCTTCTTTCAAAATCTTTATCTTCTAACGGTATAGAGTAGGGTCGGTGGTTATCTGCTGTTTGAATAATTGCAAAAAAAGGTTTTTTCTGTTTTGAGAAAACATTTTCTGCTTCCATAAAAAGATTTTTATCACTAATGCCCCAAACATTTAAGGGAAGAGATTTATAAGAACCTTCCTGGTAAAGATGAAGGCTGTCAATATTTTTTACCAGTCCCTCAAAATTGTTGAAATCGCTGTTGCCGCCAAGAAAATAGAATTTATTATAATCAACAAAATCATTGATAATAGTATGCTGATTAACCGCTTCGGGGTTACGGGAAGAAAATTCAGAAAGTTGTACATCTGGTGTACCGGTAAGAATACCAAAAACACCACGTGCTGTTCCGAATGTTGGAGTAAAGCAACGATCGAAGAATAAGCCACTATCGCACATTGATTTGAAATAGGGAGTCGTATTAAGCGGATTACCACTCATGCTGCTTTTATACATGCTAAAGCTTTCGCAAATTACCAAAACCACATTGGGCCTGCTTTCCAAAGCTTTACTATCGGGCAGGACTACACGGGAATAGTCTTTGTCAGCAATATTTTGTGAGTCAAGCTGCAGAAAATTTGCAATCAATGAAAAATAAGATTTTGCCTTTGCATCGTCAAAAGAAGGCTTTCTGAATTGTAAGGTTGTAAAAAAATTTTGAAGCGGATTTAAAGCAACATACGATTTGAAATTGTCATTTAGTTGAAATGCATCTTTCCATTTTAAAGGCCTGAAAGAAAAGATGCCATACAGGCACCACATTAAGAAAAGTATGGCGGCGGCATGCCACCTTTTTCTATAGATCATATTTAAATTGGAATTTCTTTTTACTGTTTGCACATGCGTTCTTTTAAAAACCCGGGCCATTAAAAAAACAGTAAGTGCCAGTGCAGATAAAATCCACACCATCGGATAGCTCTGCCAAAGCATTTTAAAAGATATTACCGGGTCTTCGGCAAAATTGAGCGCACTTGCATTGATGCGGGTATGATTGTAGCTGAAATTTCCAAAATCAGCACCGAAAAAAAATAAAACAATTAAAGTAGTTATGGCAAGATAGTAAGACCATAAACGCTTATTTCTTTGCGAAAAAAAAGGAGAAAACTTTGGATACACAGAAAGTATGGCAATCGGTAACAAAATCATTGCTATCCATTTTGCATCGAAGCGAAAGCCAAGCCAGAATGAAGGAAGCAACGATGAAAATGTAATTGCCGGAGGCCTGAATAAAAAAACGGTCGATATCCGGAACACTGTAAATATTAAAACATAAATAAGCCACAGTACAAAAATCCATTGAATGGTTAATGGAACAGTTTTAATTGTCTGGGCTTTTACAATCATGCGTTAAAAATCGTAAAGATAATATTCATTCAATCGTTAATTTTTATTAGGTGCATTTCTTTTTAAATTATTCAGCATCATATAGCGTGCAGTTTCATAGTAGGCGTCTGCAAGCTCTTTTATTGCTTTCCTATCCTGCTCGGTTGCCGGAGTTGAAGGTAATGGATTATTACTATTGCTGTACCTGAAATCTTCGGTGCCACTTAAAAGATTGTGTACATAGCAATATTCATCAGTAACTATTCCTATTTGCTTAAGATTTGGATCAAATAAAAAAGCCGCATTCTTAAACCTTACATCATTAACAGCTATTGTGTCAAACAGGTTTTTTCCAAGCGTTGTGTTGGTATAACGGATATGCGCAAGTGCAGTTACCGATGGCAACAGATCAGTCTGCGAACAGGTTTTGTCAATGCGTTGTGGTGTAAGCAAAGAAGGAGCGTAAAAAAGCAATGGCACATGTTGTTGTGTTAATCCATCTATATTCCAGGCTTGGGGAAACATGTTGCCGGCATCACCTTTTATCCCATGGTCTCCCACAAAAACAAAAATAGTATTATTGAAATACTTTTCTTTTTTGGCAGCTTCTATAAACGTTTCAAAACTAAAATCAGTAAAACGAAATGCATTTAGTTCCTCATTGCTTTGAAAACCGTATCTCTTTAACGAATCTGCCGGATAATTTTTTAGCTGAAATGATGCCCGGTCTTCCTCCGGAATTGTATAAGGCCTGTGGTTATCGGCTGTTTGAATTACGGCAACAAAAGGATTGGTTTGTTTTTTTAAAACATCATTGGCAGCAAGAAAAAGTCTTTTATCGCTAATTCCCCACACATCAATAGTATTTGCTTTATAATCTTCCTGTTCGTATATATGAAGGTCTGAAATGTTATTGGTAAGAAGGCCTCTTATATTGGCCCAGCTTAGGCTTCCACCAATAAAATAAAATTTATCATAACCGGTATAATCATTAATAATGGTATGCTCATCCACCGCAGCAGGATTGCGGCTTGCTGTATTTGGATATTCAACATCAGGCATACCCGTTACCACAGCCCACACACCTCTCGCGGTTCCATAAGCAGGTGTAAAACATCTGTCAAAAAAAATACCCTTCTTACACATTTCATTAAAGTAAGGTGTAGTGTTTAAAGGATTTCCCCACATGCTGCTTTTATATGCGCTGAAACTTTCA
>CBIGQT010000195.1:0-6043 GCA_966191655.1 uncultured Ginsengibacter sp. | reverse complement strand
AATAATTTCTTTATTCGCCGCCATATAGATGCAATAAATTTTGTCTCCGGCTACATAGCTGTGTATCCATTGAATACCGGTGCCTAATGTGCAAAGCACCTCATTAGATTTTTTTGAAAGTGATTTTAAATGTTCAACATCAAAGTTTCCAGCCTGGGGAATTTCTCTCTCAATGATAAATTTTGGCATAGTTTGTTTTTTTTATGATGGTTAAAATTATAAAATTAAATCGTTACAAAGATTAAGAAAATACAGCAGCAATGTTTACGAAATAAAAAAAGCGACAGCAATAAAACGGTCGCTTTAGAAAAACCCATCTAATAACTATTTTAAAAAGGAAGGTCATCAGCAGCTTCTTCCATTTCTGCTGCCGCCGGCCTGCTGGTATTAGAATTATAATTTGAAGACTGTGATGGAGAAGCAGATGATGCAGCATAAGAGCCTGTAGTGCCCTGACTTCCATCGCTGTTGCCCCCGAGTAATTGTATATCCCTTACTCTCATTCTTAAAGTGGCAGCAGGCATATTCTCTTTGTTTGTATATGCTTCTACCTCGGGTGAACCTTCTGCATAAACCTGTTTACCTTTTTTAAGATATTGGGCAATTGCCGTACGGTCTGTCCAGTAAGCGCAATTTACCCAGGTAGTTTTCTCTTTTAAATTTCCCTGTGAATCTTTAAATTTTTCAGTGTGGGCCACGTTAAAATTAATAACGTTTTTGCCATTTACTTCCTTGAGAGTGCAATCTCCTCCAAGGTTTCCGACGATTTGTAATTTGATCATAACTCTGTGTTTTAAATGTTTAATCGATGTATCTGTACGGCTTCATTCTAATAGTAAGAACAAAGCGAAATCTAATGAGTGAATCACAAACCTGTCTGCCGTCAGGCAAACCTAATTCATTTTCTTTTTTAATGAGCTTACCTGGTCCTGCAGGTTACTCACAAGATTTACCAATGAATCAACATCCCATCTTTGCTGCTGGGTTACTTTATTTATAGCAGCCTGTGCCTGCCAAACTTCCAGTACATCTGCAACGTGAACCTGGTAAGGCTGGTAGGCAGGATTGTCGCTTACTAAGGTGAGCTTGCTCTTATTTTTATTGCTTTTAATTACACGCTTGTACACAATACCTTCACTTCTGCTTACTACAATACAAGCGGCATTGCTTTTTATATTTTCAATGTTCTCTATTTTCTCTCCCACTATAACGCTGCCGCTCGGCGTTGGCATCATGCTATCTCCTATTATTTCAAAAGCACGATAAGTTCCCCCCGCAAGCATTGGTAAAGTAAAGGTGTTGAGCTCATCAATAAATTCAGTATCGGCATAGCCGGCAAGGTAACCTGCAGCAGCTTTTACGGGAACAAAGTGTATCAGGTTTCTATCAGCGCTCATCATCTTGAGCTGTCGCCTTTTAGCAAGATAGTTGGAGCCCTTGCTTTCATTTAGGTTATGTAACAACAGTTCATCGAGCGTTACCTTAAAAATTTCAGAAACAATTTCAAGAACATCTGTTCTTGGCTCTGCCCTTTCTTCTTCATAAGCGCCAACAAGAGAACGCTTGATACCAAGTTTGTTTGCAAATTCTTCCTGCGTCCATCCGCGAAGCTTACGTAAGTATTTTAAATTGAGTCCCGCCAATGCCATTGTAGCTAATTTATTTAGACAAAAATACTAATTTATTTAGCCTGGCCAAAATTATTTTTAATTATTTTTTTGGAAGTAATTTTATGAGACGCTCTTATCATTTATTTTTTAATCATATTCAATTATGCGACGGGTAAACAAGAACATTTATACACCATGTATTTTTGCGGGTTTGATTTTTGCTGTTAATTTAAATGTATATAGTAAAGAGTATTTATTTAAGAAAGAAATTAATTTCAACATACAAAACATGAACGCAACATCTTCGATAGATACAGGAATTAATGAAAATAAAATTTCCATAGATACGCCTGTTTTAATCTCCAATAAATTTTCTTTTACTGAAGGACCTGCAGTAGATAAAGAAGGAAATGTTTTTTTTACTGATCAGCCAAATAATGAAATTTGGAAATATGATATTAATGGAAAGCTCTCTCTTTTCATGGATAATGCAGGCCGCTCCAACGGTTTGTATTTTGATGAAAATGGAAATCTTATTTCCTGCGCCGATGAGCACAACCAGCTATGGTCAATAAATACTGCAAAAAAAGTTAGGGTGCTGGTTCATGATTTCAAAGGCGGCATATTAAATGGGCCAAATGATGTGTGGGTGAATCCTTTAAATGGCGGAATATATTTTACGGATCCATATTACAAAAGAGATTACTGGAAAGAAGATCATCCGCACATGGAAGAACAAAATGTGTATTACCTGGCAAAAAATAAAAGTGAGGCGGCGGTGGCTGAAACAATGCTTACAAAGCCCAATGGAATTATCGGAACTCCTGATGGTAAATTTTTATTTATAGCCGATATAGGAGCTAATAAAACTTATAAGTACTCCATTAACCCGGACGGAAGTTTATCGAACAAGCAGCTTTTTATCAGTCAGGGTTCTGATGGAATGACAATAGATAATGAAGGAAATATTTATTTAACCGGCAAGGGAGTTACCATATATAATAAAAACGGAGAAATGATTGAACATATTCCTATACCCGAAGACTGGACCGCAAACGTATGCTTTGGTGGAAAAAATAAAAATGAACTTTTCATTACTGCTTCCAAATCCGTTTATGTTTTGCACACAAAAGTAAAGGGTACCTTCTGATACTTACAGGGCATCTTTTTTACAGGCTTAAACGTTTTGCTTTTCTTCTAAAAGAGAAACTATATAAAAAAAGACTACTACAGAAACGATACAAATAACCGGCAGGAAAAAAGAACCAAACATGGCAGCGCTCGCCAGGAAAACAATAAGCAAAACCACAAAAGTGATTCCAATAAGGATTAAGAGCAATACTAACAAATTTCTTAAAAACATATAGCTAGCATTAAATAATTAATAGGATTTGAGACAAGCCTTAATAATGCCAAAAATGTGCCAATCTCACCTTTCAGTGTTTGGAAACAATGCATCCTTAACCTAATGCTCAAAAAATTGCTTAATAAATTCAGGGAAGTGTGTCGCCCGGAAAACTTCTGCAGGAAAGGATTTCATAAGTGAATATTCCTTCTTTTACCCCGGGATCATCATTCGTAATTTTTATCAATTCTGTTTTATCGACATTAAATATTCCTATGCCTTTTATATCGCTTTCATCTGCAACCGGGCATACGATCGATAAAAGCCCTTTTGCACGCAATTCAAAATTTCTCCTTCCATGTTCCCACACAATACTTCTGTTTTCCGGCGTAATTTCTTTTGGTCCCGCCTTTAAAATTAATAAAGAATACGTCCTGGATTTTGTGAGCATTTCTTTCATGAACTCATCGGTAATGGTATCCATTTTTATTTTTTTTTATTTATATCGCCTTCCTGTCTTTTACAGGAATAACCAATTTCAATCCTGACCACATTTCGTCGACAGCACAAACTTTAATATCAACCAATCCATTTTTTAATGCAATAGTTCTAATGACATCTTCAGTAACATCAGTGGTAATTTTAGCAGATTTTTTATACCATGATATCCAAATCATTCCGTTATGTTGTAATTGATTTTTTAACGAAAGCATTGAATTATTTAACTCTTCTGCATCTACAGAAAAAAAGTGAATAAAATCTGCTTTTGTTTTTGCGTCTTTTATAAATTTTGTATTGAAAGGAAAATCTAAAAAGAGTTTCATATAGTATGCAGGTGCATGCACAAGTTTTATTGTAAAGCCTTCTTTAATTCCGAGTTTTTTTGCAAGAGGCGTTCCAGAATATCCGGCTGTTTGCATGATTTGAATTGTGCTCTTTTGAGCTAACTGGAGAAAGTTATGTTTCCAATAAATATTATGCCAACGGAATCTTTTGATTTAAAAAAGACTTTGTTTTCTTTTTTGTTACCCGACCTGGATTCGAACCAAGACAAGCAGAATCAGAATCTGCGGTACTACCGTTATACTATCGGGCATTGATAATGCAAATATAAGATTTGTATCTTTTTTTTATCATAGGCATCCTGGAATTTATTTTCATTAAAGTGATTAATAAGTTACTCTTAAACCGTACTTTTAATAGTATGAACAACAATCAAAACTTCCGCATTTCTTCTATTGATATTTTGCGTGCACTCACCATGCTGCTGATGATCTTTGTGAATGATCTTTGGTCCTTAACAAATATACCAGGATGGCTTGAGCATACCAAAGCACAGGAGGACGGAATGGGTCTTGCAGATACTGTATTCCCCGCTTTTCTTTTTATTGTTGGTATGTCAATTCCCTTGAGTGTACAGCATCGCAGGCAAAAAGGAGATAGCAATAACAAAATTTTATTTCACATTGCGGAGCGCTCTTTTGCCTTACTGGTAATGGGTGTTTTTTTGGTTAATGGAGAGGAAATTAATGAAGTGGCATCAGGCATACAAAGATTTTCCTGGAACCTTATTTGTTGTACAGCATTCATTATTTTATGGAATAACTGGCCAAAAAATATGAATAAATTTCTATTACGTTCTTTAAAAGTTGTAGCAATTATTTCATTATCGATATTGGCATTTATATATCGCAGTGGAGATGGAGAAGTCATTCATCGCTTTGCCACCCATTGGTGGGGCATACTTGGGTTAATCGGCTGGGCTTATTTCATAAGTGCCGTTGTATATGTTCTTTCAGCAAATAAATTTTACATACTTTTTATTGCGTGGTTATTATTTTTATTTATTTGTATTGCCAGCCATGCAGAGTGGATACCTCATCACAGCGTATTCGCAAAAATTATTAGTCCATTCGGTGGGGGTTCAATGCCTGCATTTACAATGGGAGGAGTTTTAATTACATGGCTCCTCTTACATTTCCGGCAAAGGAATGAAATAAACAAAATGACAATTGTCTTTCTGGGAATTGCCGTCATTCTTTTTTTATGCGGTCTTTACTTCAGGACTTTTTGGGGCATTTCAAAAATAAGAGCAACACCAGCCTGGGTGCTTATTTGCAGCGCAATAACAATTGTTGCGTTTATAATAATTTATTGGCTTGTTGATAAGAAAGGAAAATCAAACTGGTTCAATATTATATTGCCTGCGGGCACCAATACCTTGTTATGTTATCTTTTACCCTATTATGCTTACGATGTTCAAATGCTGTTTCACCTCTATCTTCCTGCATTTGTACTCACCGGTGTTATCGGTTTGGTGAAATCATTTTTATTTGCGATGCTGATTGTTATCATAACGGGTTGGCTGGGAAAAGCAGGCTTAAGATTGAAATTGTAAAACTTAAAGCTTGTTGAATAGATTATTTTCTCACTTTCCTTTAACAACTATTTTTTTGCATATGCCGTATATTTAATAAAAATGAACATGAAATCTTTAATTATTTTATTTTTTACTACAGGTCTGATGATAGCGCTTACATCATGCGCTCAAAAATCAGAAGACAAGCCCCTGCAGGTTGCCGATAAAAAACAAGCCCTTTCACAATACAGCAAGGCCTATTTTGCGGCGGGTTGCTTTTGGCATGAAGAGGCTTTATTTGAAAGTGTAAAAGGGGTGAAGGAAGCGGTTTCAGGATATGCCGGTGGCACTACTTCCAATCCTTCTTACGAAGATGTTGCCGCCGGAAATACCGGTCATGCTGAAAGTGTTGAAGTCTATTATGATCCATCGCAAATCTCATACGAAACTTTATTGAAAGTATATTTTGCAGCCCAGGATCCTACGCAGGTAAATGGACAAGGACCTGATCTTGGAACAGAATATCGCTCTATCGCTTTTTATACAAATGATACAGAAAAAAAAGATATCCAGGATTATATACAACAAATGAATGCATCAGGAAAATATAAAGCTCCGATAGCTGCCCAGGTGATGCCTTTGAAAAAGTTTTGGCCTGCTGAAGATTATCACCAGGATTTTATTGCGCATAATCCCAACCAGGGATATGTTCAGGCGGTATCTATTCCT
>CBIGQT010000194.1:0-6065 GCA_966191655.1 uncultured Ginsengibacter sp. | reverse complement strand
GCAGATGGGTAGCCAGCAGCGTTCTATTGATCCGTGGCCGCAATTCAAAAGAGCATGCGAGCTTGTACGTAACGGACGTATTGGAAAATTGATGACAGTGGAAGTAGGATTGCCCGGCGATCCCGGCGGCGGTAATCCACAACAAATGATTGTTCCATCAAATCTGAATTATGACGCCTGGCTCGGCGCTACACCAGAAGTGTATTATACGGAAGACAGGGTGCATTCACACGATGCATCACCACAAGGTATTTTTAGCAGGCCGGGGTGGTTGCGCTGCGAGCAATTTGGTGCAGGAATGATAACGGGTTGGGGAGCTCATCACATTGATACTGCGCATTGGGCAATGGATACAGAATATTCTGGTCCGGTCGAAATATGGGGCAAAGCTGAATTTCCCACTGATGATCCAAACTATAAAGGCCTGTGGAATGTACACGGCATATTTAAAACTGAAGCAATGTATGCGAATGGAGTTCACATGATTGTTTCTAATGAACTTCCAAATGGCATAAAATTTATCGGAACCGATGGATGGATATGGGTAACACGCGGTAATTATAAAGTTACCGACAGCGATCCTGTTGCAGATTCAGATGGTATAAAACCGATAGACGCAAGTGATCCAAATATTCTTCACTCTATTATCGGCCCAAATGAAATTCATTTGTATGAAAGTCCGGAACAACATGCCAACTGGCTTGATTGCATCAAATCACGAAAGCAACCAATAGCGCCTGTTGAAATAGGACATCGTTCCTGCAGTGCATGTCTTCTTCACCATATTGCTATGAAGCTTAAAAGAAAAATTTATTGGAATCCTGAAAAGGAAGTATTTACAAATGGCGATGTGGAAGCAACAGCTATGTTGTCGCGCCCACGTCGTAAGAAATATGATTTTTAAAATTTTTGTTTTGAACCATAATTTAGAAATAAATCAATTTACTCTCCAACAATGAAATTATCTATCGCTATAATAAATATTGCATTTCTTATGTCATGTAATAATAATCCTGCTAAAAATAAACCAGTGCAATTGATTACACTTGATCCCGGGCATTTTCATGCAGCCCTTGTTCAAAAAACAATGTATGATAATGTGGATACTACCGTTTACGTATATGCGCCGGCAGGAAATGATCTCAGGCTTCATCTTGACAGAATCAATGCTTACAATACACGTAGTGAAAATCCCACTCACTGGAAGGAGAATGTTTACGAAGGCAACGATTTTTTTGAAAAGATGATTGCAGATAAAAAAGGTAACGTAGTTGTTCTTTCCGGTAATAATGAAAAGAAGACAGATTATATTTTAAAATCATTGCAAAATGGATTTAGCGTTTTTGCTGATAAGCCGATGGCAATTGATGCCAATGGATTTAAAGAATTGACACAGGCTTTTGATGTGGCGCAAAAAAATAATTTATTGCTCTATGATATCATGACGGAGCGCTTCGAGATTACAACTATCCTTCTCCGTGAGTTTTCTAAGATGCCTGAAATATTCGGGGCATTGGAAAAAGGAACGGGAAAAAATCCTGCGGTAGTAAAGGAAAGCACACATTATTTCTATAAGTATGTTTCGGGCAATGTATTAACACGACCACCCTGGTTTTTTGATGTATTACAGCAGGGAGAAGGTATTGCAGATGTAATGAATCATTTGGTTGATCTTGTTCAGTGGGAATGTTTTCCTGAACAGGCAATTGATTATAAAAAAGATATTCATATAGATTCTGCAAAACATTGGGCAACAAATTTAAGCCTTGCTGAATTTAAAACACTTACGCTTCTTGACAGCTTTCCCTCGTATTTAAAATCTGCTATTGCCAATGATACGTTGCTTAAAGTTTTTTGTAATGGTGACATAAATTATACGCTTCGTGGTGTTCATGTAAAAACAACAGAAACGTGGGAATATAAATCAGAAGAGGAAACCGGAGATACATACTATGCAATGATGCGGGGCACAAAGGCTGTTCTTGAAATAAAACAAGGCGCTGCAGAAAATTATATGCCGGCACTGTATATCGAACCGGTATCCTTTGATTCTGATTATGAAAAAATATTAAATGAGAAAATCGGAATACTGCAGAAAAATTATCCGGGCGTGGCTTTAAGAAAAGTAGATAATGGCTGGGAAGTTATCATTCCTGAAAAATACAAGGAGGGCCATGAACAACATTTTGCAAGGGTGATGCAAAAATTTCTAGGGTATCTGAAAAATAAAGATATACCGGCCTGGGAAATAGCTGGTATGATAGCCAGGTATTACACAACAACTACTGCATTGGGAATGACTTTAGAAAATAAACAATGAGAAAAATATTTTGCATAACGGCCTGGTTTTTATTTTTGCAATATAACCTTAATGCACAAACGCAGAACGTAAAAATTGCTAATTCTGAAATAAAAAAAATTTCTTCTTCAATTGTTGCCGGACAGGAATATGAACTACAAATAATGTTGCCTGCGGGCTATTTTAGCAGTAATGAAAAATACCCTGTTGTATATCTTATGGATTCGCAATGGGATTTTCCCTTGGTTACCGCATTATATGGCGAGCAATATTACGATGGCTTTATTCCGGCAATGATAATTGTAGGCGTTACTTGGGGCGGTGCTCATCCCAATCCCGATAGCTTAAGAGCAAGGGATTATACACCAACCAAAGAAAACAGGTTGCCGCAAAGTGGTGGTGCAGATAAATTTCTTTCCGTTATAAAAAATGAAGTCTTTCCTTTTGTTGAAACAAATTATAAAGCAGATAAGAACAACAGAACTTTAATGGGATCTTCTCTCGGCGGATTGTTTACACTTTACACATTGTTTAATGAACCACAGCTATTTCAGCGTTATGTCGCAGTCAGTCCGGCTATTGGCTGGGGTAATAGTATTGTTGACCAATATGAAGCAAAATATTTTGAAAATAATTCAAATCCTTCCGCCAGATTATTTATGTGTGTTGGCGGAGTAGAAAGAAGTGTTCCGGAATTCGAAAAATTCGCAAAGCATTTGTCAGATCGTAATTACAAATCGCTTCAGGCAAAAACGATGATACTCGAAAATACGGGCCATTCCGGAACTAAAGCAGAAGGCTACGCCAGGGGCTTGCAATACGTATTCGGGAGGCCATCCGTAAGCTTGCCTGTTGAAATTTTAAATGAATACAATGGTACTTACAAATCAGGAGATGGTGCCAGTGCTGAAATAAAAACAGTGGACGGACACCTGGTAATTTATTTCAACACCAATAATAAATATCAGTTGTACGCTGCCGACGAAAATAATTTTTATTCTATTGCTGAATTTCTAAATATTCATTTTGATAAAGATGAAAATAAAAATATAACCGGTTTCCGGTTAAAAAGATATGGTGGTGAAAATTTCATGAAAAAAATTAAATAGAATGAAAAATGGGTAATAAAAAATCACTTTTAAAAAGAGCTTTGCTTGTATGTATATTATTAAGCCTATCGTCCCTGAAAGCGCAAAAAACTGATTCCATAAAATCTGGCGTTTATGCATGGAATAAGCTTCAGCCCAAAAAAGAAAAATCAAGTATCAGCAGGCAAATTTTAAAAGGAGAAACGCTCGATCTCGCTTATTTTGAAATACATGCTTCAACGCTCGAACCTGCTATGGCTCCGCATCCTGCGCATGTACATGGTGATACGGAAGAACTTATTGTTGTAAAAGAGGGAACAGTTAAGCTCACTATAAACGGCGTGAGTAACCTGTTAGGCCCTTCAAGTATTGCCGTGGTAATGCCCGGTGACGAGCATGGAATTGAAAATGCCGGAAGCAGTGAAGCAACTTATTATATAATGAAATTAAAGTCACGCTATCCAACAAACAATGAGCGTGCAAAAAAAGCCGGTGGTTCTTTCGTTGTTAACTGGGATACCGTTGCAGTACACAAGACTGACAAAGGAGAGCACAGGGATATTTTTGACACTCCTACTTCACAGTTTGCACGATTTGATGTACACGCAACCACGTTGAATGCGGGACAGGTAAGCCATCCACCACATACCCACCGGGCAGAAGAAATGATATTATTAATAAAAGGTAATGTGCAAATGCAGATTGGAAACAGCTTTTATAAGGCGTCTGCGGGCGATATAATATTTCTTACCTCCGGAATATTACATGCACTTAATAATACAGGTAATGAACCATGTGAATATTTTGCACTGCAGTGGCAGAATTAATTTAAAACCTTATGAGAAAAAAAGTAATTTTTATTGTACTGATTTATTTGGGAATAATAACGTGTAAGCCCGTTAACGGTCAGGTTCGTTTACCCCGGATCGTTAGAGACAGTATGGTATTGCAAAGAGATGCAACAATAAAAATATGGGGATGGGCTTCTCCGAATGAAAAAGTTAAGATTGATTTTTTAAAAAGGAAATATAAAGCAGTTGCCGACGCAAAAGGAAACTGGATGGTTATACTTTCTCCCATGAAAGCCGGTGGCCCTTTCACCATGGAAATATCGGGCAGCAATAAATTAATCCTGCATAATATATTGATTGGCGACGTTTGGTTGTGTGCAGGTCAATCGAATATGGAACATCAGATGAAATTGCATGCAGTAAAATATGCTGATGAAATTGTTAATGCTAACTATGCTGAGATAAGACAATTCAAAGTTCCTGATGTTACGAATTTGGTAAGTCCGCAAGATGATGTAAACGGGGGTTCATGGAAATGGGCTGATTCAAATAATGTAAAAGATTTTTCAGCCGTTGCTTATTTCTTCGCCAAAGCTTTATATGAAAAATATCATGTTCCAATTGGCATTATCAATGCAAGCTGGGGCGGCATTCCCATTGAAGCAATGATGAGTGAAAAAAGTTTGCAATCATTTCCAAATATTCTTACTATAATAGAAAAAAATAAAGACACAGCTTATGTAAATGAAATCAATCGCAAAGCATTTGCTGCGATACAATCAATACCAAAGCCTGTTGAT
Source organism: uncultured Ginsengibacter sp. (assembly GCA_966191655.1). Taxonomy (GTDB): domain Bacteria; phylum Bacteroidota; class Bacteroidia; order Chitinophagales; family Chitinophagaceae; genus Ginsengibacter. The sequence goes on along the minus strand of CBIGQT010000194.1, from coordinate 1,087 downwards.
AAAGGCATAATAGAAAAATGGTTTGACACTTCTTACATACCTAAAGAATGGCGACGAATTGCAGTGCCGGGTTATTGGGAAGACCAGGGCGTAAAAGATTTGAATGGTGTGGTTTGGTATCGAAGAGAAATTGATGTGCCTGCTTCAACGATTGGTAAACAAGCTAAAGCTTTTTTAGGAAGAATTGTTGACGCAGATGAATTATATATTAACGGAATTAAAGTTGGTAATACAACTTATTTATATCCTCAACGCCGCTATGCAATTCCTGATAATATTTTGAAGTTCGGCAAAAATCTATTTGTAGTCCGGGTTACAAACTTTTCCGCTAAAGGTGGCTTTGTGCCTGATAAACCTTACGAGCTCATTGCAGGAAATGATACGATTAATTTGATTGGTTATTGGCAATATAAAGTTGGTGCGGTATTTACACCGCATGATGGTCCGAAAACAATTGCCTTGCAAAATCAACCAACAGCTTTATACAATTCGATGATTGCACCAATCACGAATTACGCTATCAAAGGTTTTACGTGGTACCAGGGTGAATCAAACACAAGCCGTGCTGATGAATATGCAAAGCTTCAACCGGCAATGATAAATGATTGGCGCAGTAAGTGGAAAGAAGGTGATATTCCATTTTTGTTTGTGCAGTTGCCCGGCTTTATGGATTATAATTACACTCCTTCAGAAAGCCAGTGGGCTGATTTCAGGGAAGCGCAGGCAAAATCATTATCAGTTTCTAACACTGCCATGGCTGTTGCAATTGATGTGGGTGAATGGAATGATGTGCATCCCGACAGGAAAAAAGATATTGGTGACAGGCTTGCATTAGCGGCAGAGAAAATTGCGTACCGGGAAGACATCGTGTACTCTGGGCCGTTATATCAATCCCAAACCATTCAAGGCAATAAAATAATTATTTCATTTACGAATACTGGCAACGGCTTAACAACCAGGGATGGTGAAGCACCTGCAGAATTTGCTGTTGCAGGGGATGATAAAAAATTTGTGTGGGCAAATGCAAAAATAGACGGTTCTACAATAATTGTATCGGGCGATGAAGTTGCAGAACCAAAATATGTTC
>CBIGQT010000193.1:0-6068 GCA_966191655.1 uncultured Ginsengibacter sp. | reverse complement strand
CACATGGCTGGAAGAACATTTTAAAACAAGTTGGAGCCAGTGCAAACCCGAAGTTGACCAGGTTTTTTTATCTGGCATCAATCATGTTTTTTATCATGGAACCACCTATACACCTGTTGATGTGAAATTTCCGGGATGGTTGTTTTATGCCTCGGTAGGTTTTGTTCCCTACAACAGTTTGTGGCCGGATATAAATGGTTTAAATGACTATATAAAGAATTGCCAAACTATTTTGCAAAAAGGCGAACCCGATAATGAGTTATTAATATATTGGCCAATTTATGATGTGTGGAATAATGCGAAAGGAATTGATATGCCTTTGCCGATAAATACTATTGATAGCTGGCTGCACCCTTCTGCATTTTATAAAGATGTAAAACAATTGCAGGCAGCAGGATATTCATTGGATTTTGCAAGTGATAAAATGTTAGCGAAAGCAATTATTACAAATGGCAATATAAGCATTAATAAAATTGGCGCTAAACATAAAGTGCTGATTCTTCCTGCCTGCGATAAAATTGCTGTTGAAACATTTAAAAATATTTTACAAATAGCGCATAATGGAGGAACAGTAATTATTCAATCATTGCCAAAAGATGTAAAAGGTTTTTATGATTTAGCTAATGAACGGGAACAATTTAAAAATAGCATACCTGAATTTTTATTAAATAAGAGTGGACAATCAATAGAAATAAATAATTATGGTAAAGGAAAAATAGTTCTGGGCGATGTAAAGAATGCTTTAAAAGAATTGCACCTGCTGCCCGAAACCATTACCAGTAAAGGATTCCAGTTTATCAAACGGAAGGATGGTAATAATGAATATTATTTTATTGTAAACAATACGGCAAATGATTTTGATGACTCTGTTGTTTTAAACGTTGCTGCAAATAATATTTCATTTACCAATCCTTTAAACAATAAATCCGGTTATGTAAATTTTAAAAAACTAAATAAGCAGAGCAAGATTCATTTACAATTAAAATCTGGGCAAAGCATTTTGGTAAATTGTACAAATGCGAAAACAAATGCCAAATGGAATTATACAAATCCATTGGGCAAAGAAATTAATTTACAAAATAATAAGTGGCAACTACATTTTGTCAAGGGCGGTCCATATATGCCCGGGGATAAAGAAATGAATAGTATTCAACCCTGGACAAATTTTATTGAAGACAGTACCACGCAATTTTTTAGCGGTACTGCGGTTTACACTACCACTTTTACGTTGAAAAATAAAGCACCAGATTATTTATTGCAATTAGATAAATTATATGAAAGTGCAAGAATAATAATTAATGGAAAAGATGCCGGATTAATCTGGAGCCTTCCTTTCGAAACTAAAATCGGAAAGTATTTGCATGAAGGAAAAAATACCATCAGCATTGAAGTATGTAATTTAATGGCGAATCGTATTCGCTACATGGATCAGCACAAAATTGTTTGGCGTAAATATCATGAAATAAATTTTGTGAATATTGATTACAAAAATTTTGATGCAAGCAATTGGAAAGTGCAAGCATCAGGGATAGATGGCGCTGTCAAAATAATTCCGCTGAAATAATGAAAGCCAATATAAAATTCCGGGCGCTTCTTTGTCTTTGTTCCATTAGAATCTTTGTGGTTCAGAAATATCCAACTACCCGGGAAGAAAAGGATAAACTATTATTAACGAATTGATACTTTGCCAATGATGAAAAAACTAATTTCATTTATATATTTATTTACGATAGCATCTAATGCTATTTCGCAGGATTACGTCGTTACGAGCTACGGAGCGAGCTCCGACAGTACAAAGTTGAATACGGTTGCCATCCAGAAGGTAATTGATAAGGCAGAAGCCAATGGCGGCGGTACAATTGTGATTCCAAAAGGTGTTTATCTTACCGGTGCTTTATTTTTTAAGCCAAAGACCCGTCTTCATTTGATGGAAGACGCAGAACTTAAAGGATCCGATAATATTTCTGACTATCCGTTAATTCCATCACGCATGGAAGGAAGAAGTATTTATTATTATGCGGCGCTTATAAATGCTTACCATGTTGATAGCTTCAGCATAACAGGGCCGGGCACAATCGATGGCAATGGCCTTCGCTTCTGGAAATACTTCTGGGCTTACCGTGATTCAATGAGAAAGATTGGTAAATCGGCTACAAACCTTGAAGTACACCGGCCCCGCCTGCTTTTTATATGGGGTTGTAATGATGTAACTATTCAAAATGTCAACCTGCACAATTCAGGATTCTGGACCACACATTTATACCAATGTGATAATGTATTGATTGAAAACTGCGACATCCGTTCACCTTTTAACCCTGTACCGGCGCCAAGTACCGATGGCGTTGATATTGATGTATGTAAAAAAGTAACGATCAGGAATTGTTATATTTCGGTAAATGATGATGCGGTTTGTATCAAAGGAGGAAAAGGCCCTGATGCACATAAACGGGCAGAGAATGGTGTGGTGGAAGATGTGATTGTTGAAGATTGCAACTTTGGGGATTCGCATGGAACGCTGACGCTGGGCAGCGAATGTATCCATGCCAACAATATTACGTTGAGAAATTGTAAAGTAAACAACAATACTCCAATCCTGAGATTGAAAATGCGGCCTGACACCTACCAAATATATGAGAACATTGTAATCGACAATATTACGGGCAAGTGCGGAACTATTATTAGCATGGCGCCCTGGAAGCAATTTTTTGATATGGGAGGAAGCAAGGAAAAACCATTTGCTACAGTTCGCAATATCACTTTCTCAAACATTAATGTAGAATGCAAAAAGTTCGGTGATATGGAAGGCAATCCGGCAGATACTGTTTCTAATATTGTCTTCAGGGATATAAATGCAGTTGCCGCAGATCCTACTTTAAAAAGCAAGTATGCCGATATTAAACTTGAAAAAGTAATAGCAAATGGCGCCCCTTTGGTTATTGTAAAATAAAAGGTCTTATTCAGATTTATAGTTTACATCTCTTTGTGATCAGTGAAACTTTTGGAAGTTTTTTTTAAAGAATCTCAGAAATTATTTATTCTGTAAAATTATTCTTTCCAATTCTTTCACATCTGCTTCTGTTGGCATCGTTAATGGTGGGCGAACATCACCTGCACTTTTACCAATTATTTTTGCGCCGGCCTTTATTAAACTCACAGCATAACCATTTTTCTTGCTGCGCAATCTTACAAATGGTATATAAAATTGTTGTGTAATCCTGGCTACCGTTTCTGTATCGCCTGCGCGGAGGCTTTTATAAAACCGATTGGCTAACTCAGGTACAAAATTAAAAGCGGCTGAAGAATAGGTGTTCACGCCAATAGATAAATACGCCTCTGCAATAATCTCAGCAGTAGGCACACCGCCGATATAAGACAGCCGTTTGCCAATGGTTTTAATTGTATCGTTCAAATTCTGCATATTGCCTGTTCCATCTTTCAACCCGATTAAATTAGGGCAGTCATCCGCTAATTGTTTAATGTAGTCTGTTGATAAAACTTAGTTTTTTACATCACGCTCCTCTCTTTTGGATAGCTCCTGTCCAAACGTGCCGGGAGGTTGGGCGAGAAGGCTCTTATAATAGAAATGACTTTTCTTAAATCGCGTTCCAATTTTTTGAGCGGCATTTTTTTATTTTTGTAAACTAAAAAGAGTTTGTAGATTTACAGGACAGTGCAGGATGCGGCCTAATTTTTATTAGGATAGATTGCTTATATAAATTCAATTCGATTGCCAACTGATTGCTTGTATGAAATTAAAGAACTTTACATTTACATTTTTAGGGCTTGTTTTTAATAACCTGCCAGGTATAAAGGGGCAAAAGGACTCAACTTCTGCGAGCGAAAAAGTAACCGTCGAAACATTAAAATCAATATTATTTTTTTACCGTTAAATCATTTTTATGGTAACATAAAATTTATTTACTGCGGGTGGAGTTTCGAATTTTATTCAAATTATTCTCATCACCAAAACACAATCTACATGAAAAAAAATCGTCTGCTTTTCAAACGCTTGTTTTTGACAAGCTTATTCTTTCTGCTGATTTTTCATCAAAACCTATTTGCTCAAAAAACAGCGGTTCATATTGTTGAAGGAGTTGTTTCAAATGAAAAAGGTGAGCCGCTGCAAGGAGCTGTAATTGAAGTTAAAAAAACCGGAGCAAAAACACTGACTGATGCTTCCGGAAAGTTTAGCATTGATGTAAAAGCGAATAATGCAGTACTTGCAATTTCTTATACAGGATATGTACAGAAAGAAGTTGATATTAACGAATTATCCAAAAATATCACAACAGCACTATCAGTAGATACCAGAGGTTTGGAAGAAGTAGTAGTGATTGGTTATGGAACAGCTAAAAGGAAAGACGTAACCGGTGCTATTGCAGGAATTAGCCAGGAAGAAATTAAATCAAGACCGGTAGACAATGCATTAGAAGCTATGCAGGGTAAAGTTGCAGGGGTTGATATTGGATCAAACGAGCGGCCCGGCACTGTTCCTGTTATTACTATCCGCGGTGTTCGTTCGTTAACCGCATCAAACTCTCCATTATTTGTAGTTGATGGAATTCCATTAACTACCGGTGGAATTGAAAATATTAATCCTAGCGATATTCAATCACTTGATGTCTTGAAAGATGCTTCTGCAACGGCTATTTATGGTTCCCGTGGTGCCAATGGAGTTGTTATTGTTACGCTGAAGCAAGCAAAAGCAGGAAGAACGGTATTAAGCCTTAATAGTTCGCTTACTTTTGAAAATTTAGTTGATAATGAAAAAATGTTTGATGCCGGTGATTTCATCACTTTTCGCCGCTGGGCATATTATTATGCCGGGTTAAATCCAACTACCGGTATCAGTACTTATCCCAGGGGAGACCAGCCGGATATAGTACATGATAGAACCTATTTTAGCGCAACCGCGGATCCTTATGCATGGGCTAATATCAACCAGGGATGGGCTTCCGGAACATGGGATCCTTCGAAAGTTACCACCACAGATTGGAGAGGTATGGTGACACAACAAGGAATCACTACAGATAATACTATAAGTTTAAGTGGCGGAACAGATAAAGTTAAGGCGTATGGCTCTTTTGGTTATTTAAACAATACAGGAACCATAAAAGGACAATCATTTGAAAGATACACTGCAAATGTAAACGTAGAAATTGCTGCTACTAAATGGCTTACTTTTGGTAGCAATATTAACATTAGTTACAATAAGCAGGAATATGGGCAATCGGCAACGGGGATTGGCACTGTTGGTACTCCCGCGGGAGGGTTATACGAATCTGCAAGAGGAGTATTCCCATTTGCAGTACCTTTTGATTCTGCCGGTAACAGGATTTCATTTCCGGGAGGCGATAATTCTATTAAGACCATTGTTGACGAATGGAAATATAATATAGACGAAAGAGTAACTTTGAGAGCGTTTGGAAGTTTACATGCGCAGGTAAATTTTGGTTCAATTTTCCCGGTATTAAAGGGATTGAGCTATCGCCTGAATTTTGGCCCGGACCTATCTAATTATCGCGATGGCGTTTATATTGATAAAAATTCAGTGGCTAATGGAGGCAGCAGCAGCTATGCTTCACTTACTAAAAATACTATCTATTCATATACATTAGATAATTTGCTTTATTATGACAGAACCTTTGGTGAACATAGTTTTGGGTTAACATTATTACAAAGCCAAACTGGTTATACAAGGGATACAAGTGTTATTACAGGAAATGGTGTGCCTTTATCTTCTCAATTGTGGAATTCACTCTCAAGTGGTACGGTTACAGGGCAACTTAGTACTGGTACTGGTCTCATTGAACAAAAACTGTTGTCATACATGGCAAGGCTTAACTACAGCTATAAGGAAAAATATTTGTTAACGGTTTCAGCCCGTCAGGATGGTTCTTCTGTACTCGCTCCGGGTCATAAATATACCTTGTTCCCGTCTGCAGCATTAGCCTGGAGAATTAGCAAAGAAAGTTTCATGAATGTAAATTGGATCAATGACTTAAAGTTAAGAATTGGCGCAGGTGTTACAGGAAACTCAGCCGTAGCTCCTTATCAAACACAGGGTG
>CBIGQT010000192.1:0-6089 GCA_966191655.1 uncultured Ginsengibacter sp. | reverse complement strand
GTTACTTCAAGCCCATAAGCCACGGAACTGTTGGCATTTGCGTAAGAAGTGATAAATATAGAATCCATCTTTGAAGGATTTGGATTTGCGTCCAGGTATTGATACCGCGTAATAAGATCATCGGTTTGGCGATAGTAGATAGTGGCAAGGATATTATTATTATTTTTCAAATTCCAATCATAATTCAGTTCAACCAGGTTGGTAAACTCGGGTTTAAGATCAGGGTTGCCACGGCTGATATTCAGCGAATCAGTGTAATTGTAATACGGGATGATCTGGAAAAACGTAGGCCTGTTTATTTTTCGTGAATAGTTTAACTGAATATCCTGGTTGTCATTTATTTTTTGCGTTAAAAATACACTGGGGAAAAAACTAAAAGGGTAGGAGTTATGAAACTCCTGGTTAGAATCTAAAAGCTTTCCGTCATAATTGGAACTTTCAATTCTGCCACCAAGTTGGTAAGTAAAGTTTTTTATTTTTTGGGAAAAAGTTGTGTAGGCTGCATACACCTGATCGTCATACTCATACCTGCTGTCGAGGCCCGGCACAGGCTCATATTTATTTGATATATCGCTATAAGAATAATTTTCATTAAAGCTGCTGTAACCTCTGAGGGCTGCCCGCAGACCGGCCTCCAGCTTCATTTTATCGTTGATGGGATCTGTGTAATCCATTTGGCCTGTAAAGAATTTGGTAGTGCTGCCACCGACGATTTTCTGCTGGTAAAGAGGTGTTTTAGACGTGCCATCCAAATTAAAATACTGGGTGGAAAAAGCACTGTTATTTGAATTTTTACTATAATTATAGTTAGCGTCCGCTGTTATATTTTTATTTGGCTTCGCAAAATTATGTTTGTAACTTAAAGTACTTCCATAATTATTAAAACTAAAATCGGAGTTAGAGTTTGTAGTTCCTGTTTCGTGAGTAGTGATACCTGAAGAAGCATAAGTGGTGTCACGGTTAATATTAAGCTGGTCAATACTGTTGAATTGGCCGCCAACAATTACACCCGAAAGGGTAAACGTATTCCTGTTATCGGGAAAATAATCGAATCCTGCCCGGCCAAATGCAAAGTGGCCCGTATTGACTGGCTTATCATTTTGCGAAAGATCGGCAGTAATACTGTCAATGTAATCTGTTCTGTCGGTGCTTTGAGTGCTTATAGATTTCCTTTGATTATACATGGCATTGGCAAAGAAATTTATTTTTCCCTCCTTGATATTAATATCGCCACCCAAACCATAACGCAATCTTGAATCAAGGTTGGCTCTCAAATTGCCATTGTAGCCAGGCTTCCTGTTTTTCTTTAATATAATGTTTAAAATGCCTGAACCACCGCCCGAAGCATCGAATTTTGAGGAGGGATTTGTTATGATTTCAACGCTTTCAATTTCGTCAGCGGGAATCTGGTCAAGCGTTAGTGTCGTGGGCCTTCCGTCAACAAAAACTTGCGGAGTGGCATTACGCAATGTTACATTTCCGTCTATATCTACATTTACTGAAGGCACATTTTTCATTACGTCTATGGCTGTGCCGCCCACGCTGGTTAAGCTTTTTTCTACGTTAAATACTTTTCTGTCAATATTCATTTGCACCATGCTTTTCTGCCCGGTTAATACTACGGCCTGCAATTGTTCAGCATTGTGCGCCATTTTAATATTGCCAAGATCTTTATCAACAGCGTTAAGCATCTGGCTCATATCGCTGCCATTCATTTTTAGGTTAAAAGAAACTTTTTCATCGTAAGTTTTATAGCCTACCGCCGTAATCAAAAGTTGGTAGGTAGTAAGAACGGGAAGTTTGTCAATGCTAAAGTCTCCTTTTTTATCCGTTAGCAAAACCGCTACTATAAAATCTCTTCTCTTTTTTGTAGCCGTATCCATTTTATTTTGCGAAAGCTGGATGGAAGCGCTCTCTATAGGTTTTCCTGTAGATTCATCTACCACCTTTCCGTAAAAATGTCCAAGGTTCATGCTTTGTCCTCCGCGACTTCCGCCACCCGGATACTGGGCAAGCAGGCTTGTGATAATGCATAGGGAAAAAAGGGTCAGGTATATTTTTTTCATAAAAAATTTTCTCTATTTATTTTAGATATTATTTATAAGTTTTATTAAAACAGGCGCAAATTTCGATAGAAAACGTCATAAGAAATTTCCAATTATAGATGAGCGGTAACTGCTAAGACGATATTTTAATGAATAACCTTTGGGGCTTTTAAATAATTTTTAATTATTTCAATTTCATTACAAACAGATTTTTATTTTGAGATAATTTAATATTTACCAGGAGTAGTGCCAAAATGGTTTACCGGGAATTTTAAATTTTTAATTATTTTTGCTCCCGAACAAACGGTGGTTGTAGCTCAGTTGGTTAGAGCATCAGATTGTGATTCTGAGGGTCGTGGGTTCGAGCCCCATCATCCACCCCAATAAAATTCCTGCTTAAATGCAGGATTTTTTTTGAAACCCGGTTGGTTATTATTTCAAAGATGTGCAATAATTTCTAAAAATAACCGTCCATACATTATACAAAACCTTTGTTAATTAAACATGTTATTTTTAAGTGCGAAATTTATTTTCTGTTATTTTTACGTATGAATCCTTTAATAAATTTTATTATGAGTAAAAAATTTTTACCCGTCCTGTTGATATTTATATGTGGCGGTTTGTTTCTGGGCTATGTTGTTATGGGCAGGGGCGATCATGTAAATGATAATCCTAAAACCAAGTACGAAAAGATATTAAAAAATGTTGGTATCGTTTTGGAAGAGGGGCATTACAGTCCCAAAAAAATTGATGATGCATTTTCAAAAGAGGTGCTCAATAAATATGAGGAAGGGCTTGATCCCGACAAATTTATTTTTTACCAAAAAGATATAGACGATTTTAAAAAATATGAAAATAAAATCGATGACGAAATTCACGGCACTGACCTGGAATCATTTTATACAATTAGTAAAACCTACCTGTCACGGCTAGACGAAGTAGCAAAAAATTATAAAGATATTTTAAGCAAGCCATTTGATTTTTCAAAAGATGAATCGCTCCAGTTAGATGGTGATAAAAGATCTTATCCAAAAACTGAAGCTGAAAGATATGACTATGGAAGAAAGCGGATGAAATACCTGGTACTGGGACGTTTCGTTGATTTGCAGGATGAAAGAGCTAAATTGAATAAGGATTCACTGCACAAAGCTGATACAACTTTAGAGCGTGAAGCCCGCGAAATAGTAGGCCGCCAAATGGACCGCTATTTTCTCACTTTAAAAAATCACAACACTCCCGATGATATGTTCAGTGATTTTGTAAATGCCATAACAAGCAGTATGGATCCTCATACAACTTATTTTGCGCCCGTTGATAAAAGAAGTTTTGATGAATTACTGAGCGGAACATTCTTTGGCATTGGTGCTCAATTAAAAGAAGATGATGGCAAAATAAAAATTTCAAGCCTTATTACAGGTGGTCCTGCATGGAAATCAGGAGATATTCAGCCGGAAGATGAAATAATAAAAGTAGCCCAGGGCGCAGGCACACCTGTTGATGTAACCGGCTTCGCAGTTACTGATGCAGTAAAGCTTATAAGAGGAGAACAGAAGGGTTCTGAAGTAAAGCTTACTCTAAAAAAAGCAGACGGTAGCCTGAAAGTTGTTTCGCTGTTAAGAGATAAAATTTCCTTGGATGATACTTTTGCAAAAAGTGCGATAGTAAATGATGGAACTAATAAAATAGGGTATATTTATTTACCGGAGTTCTATGCAGATTTTGATGATCCTTCCGCACGCAGGTCTGCTACTGATGTTGCTAAAGAAGTTCAGAAATTAAAAGCTGCTAATGTTTCAGGAATTGTAATAGATCTTCGTGGAAATGGAGGAGGCTCGTTAAACGATGTTGTTGATATGGCGGGACTCTTTATTAAAGATGGCCCTATATGCCAGGTGAAAGGCCGTGATGAAAAAGCCAATATCTTGAATGATCGTGATAAAGATGTTTTATATACAGGACCTCTCGCAGTGATGGTAGACGAAATGAGCGCTTCGGCTTCAGAAATTTTTGCTGCGGCTATACAGGATTATCATCGTGGTATCATTATCGGAAGCACTTCAACCTACGGTAAAGGAACTGTTCAGCGCAGCATATCTTTAGATCCACAGGCGGAAAATCCTTTGTTCAGCAAACCTGCTGAAGGTCTTGGAGATATTAAACTTACTTTCAGGAAATTTTATCGCATCAATGGCGGCGCAACTCAATTGCGTGGTGTAATTCCTGATATTGTTATTCCTGACAGGTTTGAGAATGTAAAATTTCGTGAAAAGGACAACCCCGACGCTTTAAGCTGGGATGAAATTCCAAAAGCAAATTATACATTGTGGAATCCGGGCTATAGTTTCAGTTCTGTTGTAACTGACGCCAATGCTGACCTTATCCAAAGCCAGGTTTTTAAAGGAATAAAAAATGATGTTAACCTGTTAGATAAATATAATGATCAGGAAACCCCTCTCAATATTCGGCAATACCGCGAGCAGATTGCCCAGGTAAAAACTTTGTCAAAAAATCTGGAAGATCTTTCGAAATTGAAAACAGAATTTCCGGTAAATAACATTGCTTCAGATTCATTGGCATTAGGTAGTGACTCAGACAAGATTGCAAAAAACAAACAATTTCTAAAACGCGTAGGTGATGATATTTATATTAATCAAACAGTAAAGATTGTAGATAAAATGATTGGAGAGGAGCAGCTTGCTTTGCGTAGCAACGAAAGCGCTAAGTGACGATCTGAATATTATTATGATATAAATAAACGCCGGCTCTTGCCGGTTTTTATTTATATATAGTTTTTAAAACATAGTACTTTATATATTTTTTTGTTAACTGCTTCATTACTATAAACTCATTAAACATTATTTTTCTTTTTACCCTATCTTTGCGGCCTAAAAATTAAAAACTTGGCTACAAAGTTTACTAAAGAAACTTATTTGTATTGGTATGAATTGATGCTTTTGCTTCGCAGGTTTGAAGAAAAAGCCGGCCAGATGTATGGCATGCAAAAAATTCGTGGTTTTTGTCATTTATATATTGGCCAGGAAGCTATAGCTGCTGGCTGTATGACTGCCACCATACCCGAAGATATTTTTATCACAGCTTATCGCGACCATGCGCTTGCAATTGCTAAAGGTGTTTCAGCAAAATCGTGTATGGCAGAATTATATGCTAAAGCCACCGGTTGCAGCAAAGGAAAAGGCGGCAGTATGCACATGTTTGGAGTAAAGGAAAGATTTTTTGGAGGACATGGTATTGTAGGAGCACAAATAGGTACCGGCGCCGGATTAGCTTTTGCGGAAAAGTATAAAGGCACTAAAAATGCAGTTTTATGCTTTTTTGGTGATGGTGCAGCAAGGCAGGGTATACTTCATGAAACGTTTAACATGGCAATGTTGTGGAAGTTGCCTGTTGTTTTTATTTGCGAAAATAATAATTATGCTATGGGAACCTCGGTGGCCCGTACTTCCAATGTTCTGGATATTTATAAATTAGCCGACGCTTACGATATGCCTGGCGACAGGGTAGATGGTATGGATCCGGAAGCCGTTCATGAAGGTGTTGCAAGAGCTGTAAAAAGAGCAAGAGACAATGGCGGCCCAACTTTACTTGAAGTAAAAACATATCGTTATAAAGGACATAGCATGAGTGATCCTGCCAAGTACCGGTCGAAAGAAGAAATGGAGGAATATAAATTGCAGGACCCTATAGAAACTTCTTTGGCCAAACTAAAAAATGATTTCGGAGTTAGCGATGACGAAATAGAAGCTATCAATGAAAGAGTAAAAGCTGAGGTGGAAGAATCGGTAAAATTTGCCGATGAAAGTCCTTTTCCTGATGATGATGAGATGTATAAGGACGTGTATGCCGAACAAGATTACCCCTTTATAATGGATTAATAAACTTTTAAAAAAAATAAAAAAAATAAAAATAAAAGATGGCTGCTAAAGCAATACAACAAACAGAAGTGGATGCAATTCAAAGAGCTCGTGGATTTTGGTTAAACTACAGCAGGCCTTTAATTTATGCAGGTTCAGCAATAATTGTTAT
>CBIGQT010000191.1:0-6107 GCA_966191655.1 uncultured Ginsengibacter sp. | reverse complement strand
ACAAAAGATAACCTAAATGTTGTTTGATATATTTGGTGATTTTTTGCCTTATATAAGTTGTTCCGGAAGGTAATGAATACTTTAGCTAAAATATTAACAGACACATGATAAACTTTTCTACGACTGCAACCGGTAAAACCATTACTTGTTTATTTTTATCAGCATTTGTTTTATTTAAAATGAATAGTCTTTTTGCTCAACCTGTTTCAGCAAAATGGATAGATAAAAATTTAAAGGAATCAGCACAGCAATGTAAAGTATTGGCAAAAAATATTCCTGAAGGAGTAATGCCGGAAACAATTACACTTTTTTGAATGTTACAAATAAATTCGATAACATGTATAAAATGGAACAAACATGGCGCTGGTTCGGTCCGCCGGATCCTGTCACTTTAAGTGATGTAAAACAAACAGGCGCAACAGGTGTGGTAAGTGCATTACATCACATTCCTCATGGAGAAATATGGACAATAGAAGAAATAAATAAGCGAAAAGATGAAATAAAAAAAGCCGGGCTGAAATGGTCTGTTGTAGAAAGTATAACAGTGCATGAAAATATAAAAACAAGAAGTGGAAATTTTAAAGAATATATCGAAAAATATAAAACCTCCATACGCAATGTTGCTGAATGTGGCATTCCTGTTATCACTTATAATTTTATGCCGGTAAATGATTGGACGCGGACTTCATTAAATTATAAAATGCCTGATGGTTCACTGGCGCTTTATTTTAACTGGGTTGACCTGGCTGTATTTGATATTTATATTTTGAAAAGAAAAGATGCGATCGATTCTTATTCGCCGGGTATACTGCAAAAAGCCGAAGAACGATATAAAAATTATTCTGCCGACGAATTAGAAGCTTTGGCAGGAGTAGTAATGTTTGGTATACCAGGTGAAAAAAAAGTATCAACTAACGATATGTTGCAAAAGCTGGAATTATATAATGATATTGATGCAGCAGCTTTACGCGAAAACCTTTGCTATTTTCAAAAAGAGATAACCGAAGCTGCTGAAGAATGCGGCGTAAGGCTGGCGATTCATCCGGATGATCCGCCATTTCCTATTCTGGGGTTGCCAAGAATTGTCAGCACCTTAGAAGATTTTGAATATTTTTTAAATAAAGTTACCAGCACCTCCAATGGAGTTTGCTTCTGTACAGGTTCTTTAGGAGCTTCTAAAAACAATAACCTAACGGAAATGGTTAAACGCATTGGAGAAAAAATTAATTTTATTCATTTACGAAATGTTACAAAAGATGAAGCAGGCAATTTTTATGAAGCCGACCACCTGGGTGGCGATAATGATATGGCTGCTATTGTAAAAGAGTTGCTGTTGCTGCAACAGAAAACGAAAACATCAATTCCCTTCCGTCCGGATCACGGCCACCAGATGCTGGATGATCTAAATAAAAATACGAACCCCGGTTATTCAGCAATAGGAAGGTTGAGAGGGCTTGCAGAATTAAGAGGACTTGAAACAGGAATTTTAAATTCATTATAAGAATGATTTAAAAAACAGAATTTTTCTTTTAAAAAAAACAATTGTACTAAAACGCATGAAAAAGTTATTTTCTATTTTCTTACTGGTAGTAGCAGGCAATCATTTAATTGCTCAAAAATATTCCTGGCAAAGAGTGCCTGGAAGAATTGCCACAAAATGGGCAGACAGCGTGAATCCCTTAAATGTATTACCTGAATATCCACGTCCTCAAATGCAACGTGACCAATGGACAAGCCTGAACGGCCTTTGGCAATATTCTATCATACCGAAATCAGATGAAAATATCCCGGCTACATTCCAGGGAAATATTTTGGTTCCGTTTGCTATAGAATCTTCTTTATCCGGCGTCGAAAAAACTGTGGGTAAGGATAGCATTCTTTGGTACCTGAGAACAATTGCTATTCCTGAAAAAAGAAAAGGGAAAAAAATATTGCTTCATTTTGGGGCAATAGACTGGCGAAGTGATGTATTTGTAAATGGCAAGAAAGTTGGAACACATGAAGGAGGATATGATCCTTTTACATTCGATATCACCGGTTTCCTTAATAAAAGTTCACAGCAACAATTATCAGTTCGTGTATGGGACCCTACGGATGACGGGCCACAGCCGCGTGGCAAGCAGGTGATACACCCGGAAGGTATTTGGTACACATCTGTTACAGGGATCTGGCAAACTGTCTGGATGGAGATTGTTCCTGAAACATATATCGTATCAACCTGGCAAACACCAGATATCGATAACCAAAAAATAACAGTAAGCGCTTCAGTTCAAAATCTTCAGCCTGGCGATAAAATTAATATATCCGCATGGAATGGAAATGAAAAAATTGCGGAAGGTAACAGTGCGGATACTTCGCAAACTTTAATAATTAACAACCCCGATGCCTGGTCTCCTACTCATCCTTTTTTATATGATTTGAAGCTAACGGTAATGCGTAAAGGTAAAATAATTGATGAAGTGAAAAGCTATTTCGCTATGCGCAAAATATCTGTAGCGCCCGATGAAAATGGTATTAAAAAAATGATGCTCAATAATAAATTTCTATTTGAGTTTGGCCCGTTAGACCAGGGCTGGTGGCCAGATGGATTATATACAGCACCAACAGACGCTGCAATGAAATTTGATATTACAACAATAAAGGAAATGGGATTTAACATGATTCGGAAACACATTAAAGTGGAACCAGCACGATGGTATTATTACTGCGATAAGTTGGGTATGCTTGTATGGCAGGATATGCCCAGTGGTGATTTAGGAAATCATTGGGAACCTCATCCCGGTGTTTTAGGAAATCAAACAGACAAAGCACGTTCACCTGAAAGTGAAGGTTATTACCGTAAAGAATGGAATGCAATTATGGAAACTTTATATAATTTCCCATGCATTGTTGTATGGACGCCATTTAATGAAGCATGGGGCCAATTTAAAACTATTGATATAGCAAACATTACCAAACAAAAAGACCCTTCCAGGTTAGTGAATAGCGCCAGCGGAGGTAATTATTATAATGCAGGGGATATATTAGACCTGCATAATTATCCGGATCCTGCAATGCCGAGACCGGAAATTTTTGGCGCAAAAGAAGCGCTTGTATTAGGAGAATTTGGAGGCCTGGGTTTACCGGTTGATGAGCATACCTGGCAACAAAAAAACTGGGGTTATCAAAGTTTCAAATCTTCAGACAGTTTATTTGAAAGATATAGCTCACTCATAAACAGACTCGAAGAATTAATTGGGAAAGGCCTTTCTGCCGCAGTGTATACGCAAACAACAGATGTCGAGGGCGAAGTAAATGGTTTTATGACTTACGATAGAAAAATTATAAAAATGCCTTTGGATAAATTGAAAAAAGTTAATCAAAAATTATATCAGGTAAAGGAATAATATCTCTTAAAAATAATTCAAATTATTTTTCACTGCATAGGTAAGAATATGTTCAGCTAATAGTTTTTGATCCAAAATAACTATGTAAAACTTTCGGCAGAATTATTTCATTGTCATTCTGATTGTTCTCGAGTAGCGCCGCAACGATTCTCGGCAATGCTAATGAAGAGCCATTTAAAGTATGTACTAATTGTGTTTTATTATCAGAATTGCTACCTGCCGGCAAGGCAGGTTTAAAACGAATTTTCATTCTGTTACTTTGAAAGGTTTCAAAGTTGCTGACAGAGCTTACTTCAAGCCATTTTTTTTGCGCAGCGCTGTACACTTCAAAATCGTAAGTAAGTGCAGAAGCAAAACTCATATCGCCACCGCATAGACGAAGAATGCGGTAAGGCAATTCTAAATTTTGCAAAAGCTTTTCAACATGCAAAACCATTTCTTCCAAAACTTCATAACTTTTTTCGGGATGAACTAACTGCACTATTTCAACTTTATCAAACTGGTGCACACGGTTTAACCCGCGAACGTCTTTTCCATAGCTTCCGGCTTCTCTTCTAAAGCAGGGAGTGTAGGCAGTCATCTTTAAAGGCAAGTCATTTTCTTTTACAATTTCATCGCGATAAATATTAGTAACAGGAACTTCAGCGGTAGGAATAAGATATAACTTATCTTCATTTGCAAAATACATCTGTCCCTCTTTATCCGGCAATTGCCCGGTTCCATAAGCGCTGGCTTCGTTTACCATTAAAGGTGGTTCATATTCTACGTAGCCGGCTCCTGTATTATAATCTAAAAAATATTGAACTAGTGCACGTTGCAATTTTGCGCCTTTATTTTTATAAAAAGGAAATCCGCTTCCTGTTACTTTATTGCCTAATTCAAAATTAATAAGGTCAAATTTTTTTGCAAGATCCCAATGTGGTACAGCCTGTTCATTTAATGTTGGCTTTTGTCCACCTTCTCTTACAATTTCATTCTCTTCCGGTGTTTTCCCTTTCGGAACAGAAGTGTGAGGAACGTTTGGTAATTTTATTAATTCGTCCTCAAGTTCTTTCTCAATAAGAGATAGTTTTTCCGTAACAGGTTGTAAAAAAGATTTTAAAGAAGTAACCTCTAATTTCTTTTCTTCAGCAACATCTTTTTTTCCGCCTGCTATTAACTGGCCTATCTCTTTAGAAGTTGAATTTATTTTTGCCTGCCTTTCTTCAAATTCAAGTTGTAACTTTTTTCTTTCGTCCTCTAATACAATAATTTTTTCAACAACAGATATCTCAGCAAAATTTTTTACCGCGAGCTTTTTCTTTACTAATTCCGGGTTATTAAGAATAAATGCAACCTGTAACATCTATAAATTTTTTGCGAAAATAGCTTATTTGAGTTTATACGTTGCAGTATAAGTCATGAGGATTCATTTTAAAACAAAGATGGAAAATACAATTAATTTTGCAGGTACTATGGACGCAAATGACGATCTGCAAACACGCTGGTGGAAGCTTGAAGAAAAATTCATGAATAAATTTGGCAAAAAACCAGATGTAGAAGCCGTATTATTTTTAATTGGAATACAGGAAGTAAGAAATCTTAAAAAAAAATTTTCCAAAGAGCAGAAGCAAGACCTGATGCATGTTGCCGTATGTTCCTTACTTTCACAAAGCGGTTATTATAAGATAGACAATCATGATGATGATGGCTGGCCTCATTTTAGACAACTAAGGGAATTGCCACAATACAATATGATAGAACAGGAAAATTTTCTTAAAGATCATATATTACTTTACTTTGAAGAGGTTAATAATTATTTTTGACTTTAATAATTATGATGAGAAAAATATTTTATGCGGCCGTCTTATTTTTTATTATATCGTGTTCGGCAACAAAAAAATCATCAGTTAAAGAAGCATCTCTAAAAAAAGTGATGATTACTACGGACTATGGTAACATCGTTTTAGAACTTTACAATAAGACGCCGTTGCATCGCGATAATTTTATAAAATTAGTGAAGCAACATTTTTTTGACAGCCTTTTATTTCATCGTGTTATTAAAGGATTTATGATACAAGGCGGAGATCCTGAAAGCAAACATGCCAAACAAGGAGAATTATTAGGGGAAGGGTCTTTGAAATATACTATTCCTGCAGAATTTGATACATCGTTATTTCATAAAAAAGGAGCGCTGGCAGCGGCAAGAGAAGCTGATGCTGATAATCCTCAAAAAAGAAGTAGCTCTACTCAATTTTATATTGTTGAAGGCACACCGGTTACGGATGCACAGATGGATAAGATTGAAGCCAAACTTCATATAAAAATTCCGGAAAATCATCGTGAGGTTTATCGAACCTTAGGCGGAGCTCCTTTTCTTGATATGAATTATACAGTCTTTGGCCAGGTAGTTAGTGGCCTTGATGTAATTGATAAAATCGCCAGTGAGCCAGTGGATGAAAATAACCGGCCATTGAAAAATATAAGAATGCAAATAACTTTAATAAAATGATTCATTGGGAAAATATTAATTTGCGGGCCATTAGATAATAATAACAAAAAATAAATATGAACTTTCCTGAAAACCTTCGCTATACAAAAGATCATGAGTGGGTATTACTTGATGGAGATATTGCCATTATTGGTATTACAGAATATGCCCAACATGAACTCGGTGATATTGTATATGTTGAGATAGAAACAAAAGGAAAGACACTTGCAGCAGAAGCAATTTTTGGAACT
>CBIGQT010000190.1:0-6116 GCA_966191655.1 uncultured Ginsengibacter sp. | reverse complement strand
TAATATTGCACCGAATGTACCCATAATAAGTCCGGCCATTTTTTCAGTTGTCAGTTTTTCTTTTAATATTCTTGCTGCAATAATCGTAATCATAATAGGAGTTATTAAAGTAAGCAGCGATGCATGTATAGGAAAAGTGAGTGATAGCCCTTTAATAAAAAGCATTTGATTTAAAGCAATTGCTGTTAAGGCACAAAGTAATAGAGGAATAATTTCCTTTTTTTTAATTCTTTTTTTATCCGGATTAAAAACAAATAAGACCCAGAATAAGATGAGGCTTATTCCAATCCTGATAACATTCAATCCAAAAGGGCCTGCATAACGATGGCTTGTAAAATATTTTATTATACTATAATTAGTTGCAAAAAAAAGATTTGTTCCAATAAGCCCGAGATGTGCTTTTATTTTTTGATCCAAAATAATTTATTGAGTTGCAAAATTGCCTGATTTGAGTGACAACACAAATTCGTTTACTACTTTTTTATAATCATTCATCGAAGATTGAATAGTATTAAATTCAAAACCTGACACTTCTTTAAGCACATCGTTTAAGACAAATTCGTCCTGCTTAACGCAATAAAAATATTTTTTTTCCATAAGGTAGGCCGAAAGATATTCCTGTTCAGTTTGACCTGGTGTGGGAATCAAAATTGCATTTTTAGCAATCTTTGCGAGATCCATAACTGTTGTGTATCCGCTCCTGCTTATGATTATTTTTGATTGCTGAAAAGCTTTATTTAATTCATCTGATGAAAGATGATTTTCAATTTTAATCAGTTCATTATCCGTCTTCAGGCTTTCTTTTTCAAGAGGCAACCCTCTCACGAATAATACTTTTTTATTAAAATTCTCTAATTGAAAAAGAATTATTTTTTCAAGAATAGTTCTTTGAGGTTCAGGGCCTGAAATTGAAATTAATACATCATACTTTTCAGGAAGATCCTTCAATGGTTCAAATCTTGACAAAGGCCCAATATATTCAACATTTGAGGGTGTATTTTTTGGGTGAGATAATTGACCGGCTAAACCATTTTCTTTGGAGTCAGGAATCCAGCAATAATTGTATTTTTTTATAAAATAATAATGTACTTTTTGAGCAGTCTTTTCAAGAAAAATGTTTCCTGTTTTTATTAAAAGTTGATGAGAGATATAGACGGAAGGGATTTTCTTAGTATACATTCCAAAACGATTATCTGAAATAATTGCATTTATTTGATATTCCCTGGCAATTTTTCTTATCCATAATTTTTCTTTCCAAATTGAAATAATTATCGCAGGAAGTTGTAAAGCTAACCTAAGAAGCAGCCATTTTTTGTTATGGCTATACCTAATTTTATAGGCTCCAATATCGAAAATTTCTATAGATGGGAATTCTTTTTTTAGCAAAAAAAAAGTATTTCCTGAAGCTGCAATCAATACTTCACAATCCTGACAAATTAATTCATTTATTATTGGAATACAGCGGGTTGCATGCCCCAAACCCCAGCCTAAGGGAGTAATCAGTATTATTGGCCTTTGAAGCCTGTTGTTAAAATTGTTGCCATTTATCAAAATTTTGCAATAATTATTTATAAAAATAGTTTAATTTACACACATATTTTATGAAAATCGTAAACAAAGTCCTGCTTGTATTATTTATTATGATTGCTATTTTTGTTGTAAGCTGCAACTCTTCAAAAAAAAACAAATGTGGTTGTCCTAATAAACAAGGAATGGTAGGGTATTAGACTATAAAAAACCAAAACCAAAATGAACAAATTTAACCGGGATCTTTTGGTATTGTTCAA
This sequence comes from uncultured Ginsengibacter sp., assembly GCA_966191655.1. Lineage (GTDB taxonomy): Bacteria > Bacteroidota > Bacteroidia > Chitinophagales > Chitinophagaceae > Ginsengibacter. Next base: position 4,329 of record CBIGQT010000190.1, on the reverse strand, counting down.
AGAAGAATTAATGAACCCCCAATCAATCGAACATGAAGTAGAAATGCTTCATGAATTGCTGTATTCAGTAGAAAGAATAGATAATTTGATTGTAGCTCATGAAGTCATCAATCTGAACAAGTACAAAATCAATTCTGATGAAAAAACCATTCGTCAAACAATTAGCCTTAAAGAATTGAAGCCTTTTATTTTTCTAAATAATAAAAATTAGATGTTGTTTTAGCCACCTTAATTTATCAACCAGGTTTCCCTTCCTTTTAATATTTTATCCAGGTCTCCTTTTCCCTTAGTTGAAATGGCTTCTTCAATTTGCATTGCCATTACATCTTCGTAACAGGCTCTTTCATGCTGGTAAAAAACCCCAAAAGGCCTTGGAAGATGCCCATCATTTTGCGGATTATCAAACAATCTTGTAAGGATCTGTGCTTTAGAAAAATCGTATTCGTCATGTATCCATAAGTCGTTTTCACTTATGCCATTCTTCATTTCAACAACACCCGGTTTGAGGTCATCCAGTATAATCCCCTTATTATTTCCGGCTCCAAAAAGAAGTGGCTTACCCTGTTCAAGAAATAATGCTTCTTCTGGCTTCGATTTCTTTTCGGTAAATACTTCAAAAGCTCCGTCATTAAAAATATTACAGTTCTGGTAAATCTCGAGGAAAGATGAACCTTTATGGGCATGTGCTCTTAGAATCATAGCCTGCAAATGTTTAGGATCTCTATCCATACTACGGGCAACAAAGGTAGCGTCTGCTCCCAGCGCTAATGCTGAGGGATTAAAAGGATGATCAATACTTCCGAACGGCGTACTTTTGGTTATTTTACTTTGTTCACTTGTTGGAGAATATTGTCCTTTGGTAAGCCCGTAAATTTCATTATTAAAGAGAAGGAGATTGACATCAAAATTTCTTCTTAATAGGTGAATAGTGTGATTTCCACCGATGCTTAAACAATCGCCATCGCCACTTACAATCCACACACTTAATTCAGGCCTGCTTGCTTTAAGCCCACTTGCTATCGCTGTTGCTCTGCCGTGAATGCTATGCATTCCATACGTATTCATATAATAGGGAAAACGGCTACTGCAGCCAATTCCAGATACGATAACTATATTTTCCCTGGGAATGCCAAGCGTTGGCATTATTTTTTGTACTTGTGCAAGTATTGAGTAATCTCCACAGCCGGGACACCATCGCACTTCCTGGTCAGTAGCAAAATCTTTTGCGGTTAATGTTATTTGAGGCGTCGTGATGGTTTCATTCATATCAACAATATTATTTACCAAAGTTAATGCATACGCCCTTATAAGAGTAATAATGAATCTCCAAAATGTTGAAATAGTTTATTTCTCAAATGTGAAATATTAAATCAAAATTATAAGCATTCAATATATACAAAGTCAATTTCGCTAATTTTATACCTTAATATTATTGTATGAGCGATATAAAATATGACTTTGGCATGATTGGGTTAGGCGTAATGGGCAGTAATCTTTTACTTAATATGGCGGATCATGGATTCTCAGTAATTGGTTATGATAAAAATCCTGATAAAACAAGCCTCTTTGAATCTTCTGCTTCAAAAAATAGTATTGTAAAAGGAGTAAACAGCTTACGGGAAATGATTGATGCATTAAAAATTCCCAAAAAAATTATGATGCTTGTTCCTGCAGGCAAACCTGTAGACAGCGTTATTGCAGACCTTTTACCGTTATTGCAAAACGGTGATATTATTATTGATGGAGGCAACTCTCATTATACTGATACTTTAAAAAGAATTGTTGACCTTAGGGACAAAGGTTTTCACTTTATGGGTATTGGTATTTCAGGTGGCGAAGAAGGAGCAAGAAAAGGCCCGAGTATTATGCCCGGCGGAGATGAGGAAGCATACAAAGAAGTTGAACCAATTTTGCAAGCTGTTGCGGCGAAAGTAAATGATGTACCCTGTGTGGGTTATTTAGGTCATGATGCGGCCGGTCATTATGTAAAAATGGTTCATAACGGTATAGAATATGCGATAATGCAACTTATAAGCGAGTGTTATGACCTTATGCATAATGGCCTCTCTTTGCCAAATGACGAATTGCATGAAGTTTTTAATAGTTGGGATAGAGGTGAGTTAAAATCATTTTTACTCGAGATTACTGCAACAATTTTTGAAAAGAAAGATGAAAAAACAAAAGATAAATACCTGGTCGATATGATTCTTGATAGAGCAGGAGCAAAAGGTACCGGCCAATGGACTTCAGAAGAAGGCCTGGATCTGCCCATGCCAATACCAACCATAGATTCTGCAGTTATGATGAGAAATCTTTCGTCTCTTATTGATGAAAGAAAGGAAGCAGCCTCTTTATACAAAACTTCCACACAAAAGATAGAAACATCAAAAGAAGAGTTTATTACTCTTTTGAAGGATGCTTTTTATTTCGCTACTATAATAAGTTATGCGCAAGGCCTCGCCATGCTTAGTAAGGCATCTATACAATTGAAAATGGAAATTCCTTTGCCGGAAGTGATTAGTGTTTGGAGAGGAGGATGCATTATACGTTCTGCATTATTAGATCATTTTAAAACTGCTTATCAAAATGCCGGCCTGAAAAACTTACTACTTGATAAAAATATTGCTGAACTTCTAAAACAGAAAGAAAGCAGTCTTCAAAAAATTATATCTGTTGGCGCATTACACAATTATCCCTTGGCAGGTTTCATGTCGTCTCTTAATTATTACAATGCCTATCGCAGAAATCTGTTGCCTACTAATTTAATACAGGCACAGCGTGATTTCTTTGGGGCACATACTTACCAGCGAATTGATGAAGATGGAATTTTCCATACAGAATGGGAAATAAAACCAGAAATAGTTTCAACAAAAAATTTAGATTAAAGAAAATATCTCAATGTTAGATTACAAAAAAATATCTCCCATGCTTGTCTTCATTTTCGGCGGCAGCGGAGATTTAAACTATAGAAAATTGAATCCTGCCTTATTTAATTTATACATGGACGAAGCCATGCCCGATAATTTTAGTATCGTTGGCATTGCCCGTTCTGAATATCCCGCCGGAGAATATGAAAAGCGACTAAAAGAGGGAATTGATAATTTCTCCCGGAGAAAAGATTCGGATGAACAATGGAAAAAATTTTCAAAACACATTAGCTATGTTGCAATGGATGTAACTAACGATAAGGAATATTCGAAAATTGCGAAAATTGCAAAGGATGCAGAGACAAAATTTGATGTACATCCCAATATTATTTTTTATATGGCCGTAGCTCCGCAACTAGTTCCTGCCATTGTAAAAAACCTCGGTAAGCTTGATATTTGCCACGATACAAAATGCACACGCATAGTAGTCGAAAAACCTTTTGGGCATGATTTGGAAAGTGCAAAGGATATGAATAAAATGCTGGCAGAGTATTTTACTGAGGAACAAATCTTTCGTATTGATCATTATCTCGGCAAAGAAACCGTGCAGAATATACTGGCATTGCGTTTTGCAAATGCTTTATTTGAGCCAATCTGGAACCGCAATTATATTGATCACGTACAGATAACCGCATCAGAAACAGTTGGCGTAGAGGGACGTGGCGGCTATTACGAAAATTCAGGAGCGTTAAGAGATATGATTCAAAATCATATTTTACAATTACTCTGTATGATTGGGATGGAAGCTCCGGTTTCTTTTGATGCTGATGAAATAAGAAATAAAAAGGTAGATGTTTTAAATGCACTGCGTAGAATCACAAAAGAACAAGTTCAGAATTATGCAGCACGGGGACAATATGCAGAAGGCTGGATGCGTGGCGAAAAAGTAATTGGCTATCGGGAGGAAAAGGGCGTATCACCCGAATCCAATACAGAAACTTTTGCCGCAGTAAAATTTTTTATTGATAACTGGCGCTGGCAGGGCGTTCCATTTTACGTTCGCACCGGTAAGTATCTTCACGAAAAAACAACCGTGTTAAGCATACAGTTCAAACCTGCACCTGCTTATGCGTTTCCTAAAGAGGCTGCAGAAACATGGCGCCCCAACAGGCTTACGATCAGTATTGCGCCTGAAATGGATATCGGTCTTCGCTTCCAGGCCAAGCGACCGGGACAAGCAATGATACTTAGTCCTGTTGATATGATATTTAATTATAACGATGAATATGACGGTGAAGAACCAGAAGCTTATGAAACTCTTTTATACGATGTAATGGAAGGGGATGCAACTCTATTCATGCGGGCAGACCAGGTAGAAGCTGCATGGGGAGTTGTAATGCCCATAATTGATGTGTGGCACGCACGTAAGCCCCTTGATTTTCCAAACTATTCTCCCGATTCG